>JANRLM010000087.1 GCA_033762595.1 Rickettsiales bacterium | reverse complement strand
GCAATAATTATAAAAAATAAATTGTAATAAATTGGCATAATTTCAAAAAATGAAAATGAAATTTTGAAAAATCTATTCGGCTTTTAATACAATCAGAATTTTAATTCAAGAATTAATATAGGTGGTTTTAAGGCAGTGATTACTTAGCATAGATATTATCCACTTAACCACCAATTGTCACCCCGCATTTATTGCGGGGTTAATTGTTGAAAGTGTTTCTAAACTTAAGTTGAGCCTGTTTATTGGTTAACCCCGCAATAAATGCGGGGTGACAATTACGTGAAAGATAGAATGGTTTTAGCAAAGTAAATTTGAGCAATTTGGCTTCTAATACAACCTATCGGCTGCTTCCATAAGTTTAGAGCTTACGATAATTGATTTTTTAACTTTTTGATAAGAGTTTATTGCAAATCTATATTCATTATCCACCTTAAAAAATTCAACCGTTCCGCCGTAATTTTGAATAAAATTATCATAATCAGACATTGTAATAACTCTATCAAGGTTTGGTTTTAGTTTTTTGAGAATAAACTCAATATTACCTTTTCCAAGCTTTTTGCTTAAATAAACAATATTGCACTCAAGCATTTTATCAGAATAATTGTTGTAATCAATTATCTCTGCACCTGAAATTCTTGAGCTTCTATTAGCAAAAGTTGTAAAGCCTGATCTTATAGTTCTATCCCCCACTAAGCAAATTTGCTTAACATTGTTTTCATAGGCTAGATAATTTGAAATACGATAAACCTGAAAGGCTTTTATCTGAAATAATTTAGGGTTAGCAAAAGCATAACCGAAGTTATTAGCTAAGAGTAAAAATAATATAATAATTATTCTAAAAATTAACACTAAAGTAAAAAATATAAATTGATTTAACTGATAAACTTTGCAATATCATCTACCAAAAACTACCATAGTGGAAGCCCCAAAACCAAATAAATAAATTTATTATGAAATCAAACAGAATTAGTTCGAATTTTATCTATTGTATAATTTTTATACAAATGTTTTTTTTCGCATTGCCAGCTTATTCTGAAGATTGTTTTGAAGGGTATTATTGTGGCAACGCATTAAAATTATTTGGCAAGCCAACTTTTGAAACTAATCTTAAAAAATTCAAATATGTAAACCCTGATGCACCAAAAGGTGGTGCTGTGAAATATGCGGCAATTGGAACTTATGATAGCTTAAATGGGTATATTCTAAAAGGGATTTCTGCGACTGGATTAGGGCTAATTTATGATAATTTAATGGTTTCAAATAGTGATGAAATTTTTACTAGATACCCCTTAATTGCAGAAAGGGTTATGGTTGCGAAAGATAAAAAATCTATGATTTTTGTTCTTAATAAAAAAGCAAAATGGCACGACGGAAAATCAATTACTGCTGATGATTTAATTTTTACCTTTGATACATTACTTAATAAAGGTAATCCATTTTACAAATCATATTACTCTGATGTTGAGAGCGTTGAAAAGTTAGATAAGCGAATTGTAAAATTTAATTTTAAGCGTGATAATAATCGAGAGCTTCCATTTATTTTGAGTGAACTTCCAGTTCTTCCAAAACATTACTGGAAAGATAGAGAATTTGATAAAACGACCCTTGAAGCTCCTCTTGGCAGTGGTCCTTATAAAATTGCAAAAGTTGATGTTGGCAAAACTATTGAATATGAAAGGTTTGAAGAATACTGGGGGGCAGATTTGCCAGTTAATATCGGTAGATATAATTTTGATAAAATTACTTATGAATATTATAGAGATGAAACCGTTGCAGTTGAAGCCCTAAAAGCTGGTGCATATGATATGAGGCAGGAAAATATCGCAAGAATTTGGGCGAATTCTTACAATATTCCTCAACTAGAAAGTGGCGAATTTGTGAAGGAAGAAATCCCTCATAAATTGCCAACTGGTATGCAATGCTTTGCTATGAACCTTAGAAAAGATAAGTTTGCAGATGTACGTGTTAGAAAAGCACTTGAACTAGCTTTTGATTTTGAGTGGACAAATAAAACAATTTTTTATAGCTCCTACACTAGATCAAGAAGTTACTTTTCAAACTCTATATATGAGGCAACGAGCCTTCCAGAAGGAAAAGAGCTGGAAATTTTATTACCTTTCAAAGATAAAATTCCTGAAAATATTTTCACTGAAGAATATAACCCGCCAGTTACTGATGGGACTGGCAGAAATAGGGTTAACCTAATGAAGGCAAGGAGTTTACTTGAAGAAGCGGGCTGGAAAATTAACCAAGGTAAATTAATGAATGAAAAAGGCGAAGCCTTTGAAATTGAATTCCTTACTAACTCCTCAACATTTGATAGGATTATTGAGCCTTATGGGCAGAATTTAAGGAAGCTCGGCATTATCGCAAAAACAAAATTTGTTGATCCATCACAATATCAAAGAAGGCTTGATGATTTTGATTTTGATATGGTTGTTACAACTCTTGGCGGAAGTTCTGTTCCAGGTAATGAGCTGGTGGATATGTTCCATTCCTCAATGGTAAATGTTGAAGGTAGTGGCAATATTATGGGTATAAAAAACCCTGTGGTTGATTCTATAATTGATACAATAATTACTGCAAAAGATAAGGAAACACTAATTTATGGGGCATCTGCACTTGATAGAGTTTTGCAGCATAATTATTATGTTGTGCCACATTGGAATTTGCCAGCCTTCCGTTTAGTTTATTGGAATAAATTTGGTAAGCCTGATAAAACCCCTAAATATGGCCTTGCAACTGACACTTGGTGGCTTGACGAAAAATCAAACGCCAAATGGTTAATCAAGAAGGAAAGTAAGTAACTAGAAATGTCTAATTTATTAATTTCCGTTTTAGAGGCGATGGTTACCTTCGGTAATAAGCCAATTTTTGAAGATTTATCTTTTAATATTCATCAAACCGATAGAATTTGCTTAGTGGGCAAAAATGGCTCTGGCAAAACAACTTTGATGAGCATTATTAGTGGTCATAAAGAGCTTGATAGAGGCAAAAGAATTATCGCACCTAACATTAAAATTGGCTATCTTGAGCAAGATGTTTTGTTTAACCCTGATGAAAAAGTTTTTGATTTTATCTTCAAAATTCTTCCACCTGAAAAGCAAACAGAAGATTATCATTACCTTGTTTATTTTGTTACTGAACCCCTTGAGCTCAACCCCAATGATTTGATGAAAAACCTCTCTGGTGGGCAGTTAAGGCGTGCTTGTTTGGCTCGTTCATTAGTAGAAGAGCCTGAAATTTTAATGCTTGATGAACCCACTAACCACCTTGATTTAGCTGGTATTGAATGGCTTGAAAATTATCTAAAATCTTATCGTGGTGCTTTTTTATGCGTAAGCCACGATAAAACTTTTCTCAAAAATATTTCCAATAAAGTTTTTTGGCTTGATAGGGGCAAAATTCGCATCTGCCCTAAGGGCTTTGATTATTTTGATGAATGGTCTGAGATGTTGCTTGATCAAGAAGCTCGTGAGCTTCAAAGGCGAAAAAAAATTATGGAAGCCGAAGTTGAATGGGCAACCAAAGGCATTAAAGCTCGCAGAAAAAGAAATGTTCGCAGGGTTGAGGAAATTAAAAAAGCTCGTGAAAAATTAAAGCAAGATATTTCCAGCTATAAACACGCAATCAAAAAAATTGAAATTAAGCCAGTTGAAATTGATTCTGATAGTAAAATTGTTGCCGAGTTTTACAATGCTTCAAAATTTTTTACTGACGAAAATAATAATCAAAAAACTATCCTAGATAAATTTAATTTGAAGATTACCAAAGGTGATAGGATTGGCGTGCTTGGCAAAAATGGCTCGGGCAAAACCTCCTTTTTGAAGTTGCTTCTTGGGCAGATGAAAGCGGATTCCGGCTCAGTAAAACTTTCAAAAACGGCAATATATTCTTACTTTGATCAAAAACGAATTGATTTGGATAATACCAATACCCTTTGGCAAACTCTATGCCCTGAAGGTGGCGATTTTGTTAATGTTGCAGGCAAACAAATGCATGTTTGTGGCTACTTAAAGAAATTTATGTTTGATCCCAAAGACGCAAAAAATATGGTGGGAACTCTTTCAGGTGGCCAGAAAAACCGCTTGATGCTTGCAAAAGTTTTAGCAAATCCCGGCAATTTACTTATCCTTGATGAACCCACAAACGATTTGGATATGGATACGCTAGATATGCTGGAAGATATACTTTCCGCCTATAAAGGCACTTTGATTGTAGTAAGCCACGATAGGGATTTTTTAGACCAAATTGTTACAAGAATTTTAGCGTTTGAAGGTGGTGGAAATATTGAAAACTTAGTTGGTGGCTATAGTGATTACCTCGCATATAAGCAGAGTTTAGAGGCGGAAACACAAAATAAAAAAACAACTACAAAACCAGCAAATAATAATCAAAAAATTTCTGAGCAAGAAAAAATTATAGAAAAGGAAAAGCCGAAAAAAATCTCATATAAATTGCAATATGATTATGATAATATTCCCCAGCAAATTGAAAATTTAGAAAAGGAAATTTCTGAATTAAATCAAAAACTTTTAGATCCTGAATTTTATTCTGATGATTATGAAAATTTCCTAAAAACCTCTGAAAAACTCTCAGAATTGCAGGAAGAACTTGCAAAACTTGAATCCCGCTGGCTTGAAATAGATGCGATGATTGGGTAGTATTTGGTTGCTGGGCTTTGGCCTTTAGTCATTAGTTGTTTCAAACAAAGTGTCACCCCGCATTTATTGCGGGGTAAGACATAAAACAAGGTCAAAACTTAGGTTTGGAAATACTTTCAACAATTAACCCCGCAATAAATGCGGGGTGACAATTGGCGGTTAAGTGGATAAAATCTAAATTTATTAAATGCTTACACTATAAAACGCCTTATAAATCAACTGCTTATCTAAACTCCAACTTTTTTAACAAAATTTTAGAAAAATCTTCAATTTCTTTACCCTTTTTTAAGGTTTATTTGTTATAATAACAATATGTTATGATGATTTTATTAATGTTGTTTGTATTTTTAAGTTTAATTAATGCCTAATTTTCCGTTAAATAAGAGTGAAATTTTGCTAAACAAGCAGCAAGCTGAATATTTATTGTGGAATACTTTGCTTGGTGCAAATGGAATAGTTCCTAAAAATCTTGAGGCAGATATAAACCTTTATGTTCAAACAGATTTAACAGCATCTTGGCTTGCTTCTAATAAAGATAAACAAAAAGCATATCAGAGTGGTTTTGAGGCATTTCAGCAAGCATATAATAATTATATATCTCAATATGGAGATGGCACTAAATCCCTAGCTGAAATTGAAAACTATATAAAATCAATCGGAAGTAACCCAATTAAATTTTTAGGAGATAATGGTGCTAGCCAAGAGACAATAGATGCGTATAGAAAAATTCAAGCAAATTCATCTCTTGTTAGGGCTTTTCAAAATTACAATGTTACTGAGCAAAATTTAACTCAAGCTGGATATCAATTTCCCAAGAAAGAAGAAGTCCAATCAAATGCACAAAAACCAGCCAATAAAACAAAACCTCCAGCTGCTCCTGCAAATGCAAATAAGGGTAAATTTAAGGTTGAAAACCCTGATAATCTTCCAGTTGTAGTGATTGATGTCGGTCATGGCTGGACAGGCTCTGAAAATGACACAGGTGCTATAGTTGGTGCAACTTCTGAATTTCAAATAAACCAAGCTAATGCAGAAATTCTAAAGGGGGAGTTAGAGAAAAAAGGCTTTTTTGTTGTTCTAACTTCTGATGTTCGCACCAGAGAAAATGTTGGTCCGGGAGAAAATTTCCCATCACGCTATCAAGTTGCAAAGGATAATGACGCAGTAATGTATATCTCAATGCACGCTGATAGTAACGATTCAAAATCTCAGATGGGCATAATAACTTATTATGACGATAAAGAGCCGGAGATATTAGTGAATAGAAAGAAAGTTAATTTTTCTAGGGATTTAGCTTGTGATATTTCTACTTCTTGCTCAAAAACACCAAAGTTTATAAAAAAAGAAGATGAGAGAGATGCACCTGTAGCAAAAATTGATAAAGCTGGTAAAAAGACAGCTATTTATAGTATCCCCTCAGTATTGCTTGAAATGGGTAATATGCAAAACGCTGAGGATTTAGCCAATATGTTAAATCCAGAATGGCAAAGCCAGATTTTTGCTAGTATGGCCAATGCAATGGCTGAATATTACACAAAAAATTTGGGTGCTAGCAAAGGGCCTCTTGTTCCTCTTGCTCAGTCAGAATCACCTGTTGTTAATACTACTTCCACTCCAACACCGCCTGTAACGCCTTCTGAGCCTAAGTTTGATGAAAATTATACTCCAAGTTTTTCTAAATCAGGTGATGATAATGGAATATTCTCAGGGGTGGATAAGGCGGATTTTGCAAAGGGTGCATTGGATTTTATCACGCAACCAAATGGCACACCGGTGATGAATTTATTCCTACTAATATTCAAGGCAATAGGGGCAATAGTTGGGTTGTTTGTTGGCAAAAAACAAGGTGATGCCGTTGCCAATATGGGTGAGGAATTTAAGAGCGAGATAATGAATCAAATTGTAGTTGCTAATGTTGAGCAAGCAAAATCCGCAGGGCTTGATGCTGAAAATAATAGATATTCAATGACAGAAGATGCCTATAAAAGAATGCTAGAATTTCAAGAAAATTTAATAAAAGATGGCTCAAACTTCTTATTAGGAAAGCTAACGCCTGCAACAACTGAAGAGCAAAGAAACCAAATATTTGCAGAGTTTAGAGATTATATGTCAAAGGAAATTAAAGAAAAATTCCCTAAATTTTCTGCAAAAGATTATGTTGAAATCCCGCTAGAAAAAGATGGCAAAACCGCTTATTTTTTTGAGGAAGGAAATAAAACAAAAATTGTATATCTCAACCCAGATGAACTGGCAATGTATGGTGCAGGTTTTTCCAGCAAGCTAGAAGAGGTTAAAAAATATGAAGGAATATATTGGCCTGTTTATAATTCTGAAGCTTTGCCCACTCAAAATTCACCTAGTAAGAATTAAAGTTAGTTAAATTAATCACCCAGCCCTCTCCCTTCGGGAGAGGCGTAAAATAATTAATCCATCAAATCCTCCGCAAATTAAATTCTTTATAATCCCTTTGATGGTTGAGATATTGGCTGGTGGAGTCAATTAAATCGTCATTGGAAGAATTTGGAAATGTAGTTATTTCAATTTCATAATCTTGAATTTTTGAGTGGTTTTTCGGCAGGAAAATTTTTCCAGCTTCAAATAAAGGCGTGATTTTTGCAAATCTGGAAATCTTATCTTGCCGAACTTTAATTGGAATTATTGGAAGTTTTGTTTCTCGCAAAACCTCTTGAATAAGGCTTTGCCCGCTAGATTTATCTTCAATCAAAATTTTTTCTGCTCGCCATTTATTCGCGAGATTTATAACGGCTTTTTTGAGGTCTGGAAAATCCAATTTATCTCTAAAAATATCAAGTAAATAAAAATTATTTTCAAATTCACCCCAAGTGGTGCAGGCGGAAAAATCATTATTTTTACCAGTTTTAATTGCAGTATCCCAACTCTGCGTGATTTTTGTAAATATTTTATTTTCTTCGTTTGTATTATAATATCTGAGCCAATTTTGCCTAACCATAGAATCTTCAGAATTTATAGGGTTTTGTAGATATTGAGCAGAAAATGCAAAGCCCCCCATTTCTTTTTTTGTAGCCTCTAAATCATTGATAGATTGATGTTTAGCGTGCAAAGCAAAACTCTCACCCTTGCTAATTTTACGATTAAGTTTTAAGTTAAAAATTTTCCTAAAAATATTTTTATCATCAAAAATTCTTGGCTTAATAATTGCATTAGAAAAATATTTTCTTGCAGATTCATCTATAATTGCAGGGATTTTTAGAACTTCCCAAGAATTGGGGTTTTTCTCAAGTAGCAAGCCAGTTAAATCTTCTTTATGAAGCCTTTGCATTATGATAATTATCACGCCTTCATTTCTGTTATCCAAACGCGAGGAGAAAACTTGCTCATACCAATTAAGAACTTTTAGGCGATATGTCTTACTGCCAATTAGTGCTGGATTATTAGGGTCATCAATAATAAGAAAATTTCCGCCCTCACCAGTAATTGAACCACCAATTGAAGTTGCCATTCTAAAGCCCCTTTCGGTGGTCATAAATTTTTCTTTTTGGTTTTGCTCTTTACTTAAAATTGTATCTGGAAATTTTTTCCTGAACCAATCCTGAGAAATTATATTGCGACAATCTAGCGAGTGCTTTTCTGCAATATTACTTGAGTAACTTGCAGAAATTATTCTTTTAGTAGGATTATTCGCAAGAAGCCAAGCAGGCCAAGCAACATTTACGATTATTGATTTCATATATCTTGGCGGAATATTTATTATAAGCCTTTTTATTCCACCGGATTCACATGCTTTTAGATAATCACAGATTAAATCAATATGCCAATTATTCAAAAATTTTGCAGAGGGGTTGAGGCTATAAAAACTCTTTTTAAGGAATTTACTAAAGTCATTTTTTCTAAAATTTTGTAATAGTTGAAGCATTGGTATTTAATCTTTTTGTCGTTATTTTGAATTCACAATTCATACCCGCGAAAGCGGGTATCCATTATTTTATAGATTCCCGCTTTCGCGGGAATGAAGTGCTTATATCATTCTGGAATATTTATTTTGAGTAGGGAAGGGGGGTTAGGGTTGATTATTTTGAAAATTTATTTAGGGTTCTTAAAAAATTTTTCCAAGGAACTATGAAAGCTGAAACTATTAAAAAAGAAAATCAAAATAGAATTATAAATCCAGTAACGCTCCGTGCTTACGATATTAGGGGGGAAGTTGGCTCTCAGCTTCAAATTGAAGATGCGTTTTATATCGGAAAAGCATTCGCAACTAAAGTTATTAGAAAAACAAAAAATAAAAAACCTTCTATTGCAGTAGGTTTTGATGGCAGGTTAAGTTCACCTGAAATTAGAAAAAATCTTATCGAGGGAATTTTAGAAAGCGGTGCAAAAATTGTAGCAATTACGCTTGGTGCAAGTCCTATGCTATATTTTTCAGTTAAGAAATATAATCTTGATGCAGGGATTATGATTACAGGCTCACATAACCCTAAGAATCATAATGGTTTTAAGATGATGTATAATAAAGCCCCCCTTTTTGGTGAGGAAATTCAAGAAATTGGTGTTATTTGCAAAAATGCAGATTATGAAAATGGCTCTGGAAGTATTGAAGAAATTGATGTTCGTGAGGAATATCTTAATCAATTGCTAAATTCTATAACGCAAATAAATTCTGATTTTCTAAAAAATATGCGTATCGCTTGGGATTCTGGGAATGGTGCGGCTGGCGAGATTGTTTCAAAGTTAGTAAAAAAAATTCCCGCGAAGCATTTTCTTATAAATGAAAAAATTGATGGGAATTTTCCAGCACATCACCCTGACCCAACAGTTGCGGAAAATCTAGTGCAATTAATAGATTTGGTTAGGGAAAATAATTGCGATTTCGGCATCGCATTTGATGGTGATGGCGATAGAATTGGTGCGGTTGATGGCAAAGGCAGAATAATTTGGGGGGATAAACTCCTTACTTTTTTTGCTGATGATATTATTTCAGAAAATAAAAACGCAACGATAATTGCAGATGTAAAAGCGAGCCAAACTTTTTTTGATAAAGTTGTGGAGCTTGGTGGTAAGCCAGTTATGTGGAAAACTGGTCATTCATTCATAAAACAAAAATTAGCAGAAACTGGTGCTTTACTTGCAGGTGAAATGAGTGGCCATATCTTTTTTGCTGATAAAAATTATGGTTATGATGATGCAATTTACGCAGCAACTAGGCTGATTGATTACTTTGCTAAAAATAAGCTTAAAGCCTCTGATGCTTATGATAAATTGCCAAATTCTTTCAGCACGGAAGAATATAGAATTTCTGTAAGCGAAGAAGCGAAAATAAAAATTGTTGCAGATATAAAAGAGAAAATGCTCGCTGAAAAATCACCACAAGAAATCAACGAAATTGACGGCGTGAGAATTAAAGAAACCGAGCTTAATGGCTGGTGGTTGCTTCGTTCATCAAATACGCAGAATGCAATTTCTATAAGAGCGGAAGCAACTTCTGAAGAAAATCTTGAGGAAATAAAATCCAAAATCTCTAACCTAATCAAACCTTACGGTGTTAGCTTGGTTAATTCTAGTGCTCACTAAAAATAGATTTTGAGAATTAAAACAAATATATCGTCAGCCCGAATTGAAAGCGGGGTGACAATTGTGGCTAAGAGTCAAAGTTGCGAGTTAATCTCTCTTCTTTTTATAAAACAAAAATCTTGCTTCTCTACCTTCCTCAATGGCTTTTGAATGATATTTTGTTGTGATATAGCCTGTATGGGGTTTTTGGGTTTCTAGCTCATTTGATAAAATAAATCTTTCATCATTTTTGAAAATTTCTAAACACCAATTAATATAAACTTCCTTATCGCTAGCGATAATTACTTCACCATCTTTTTTAAGGGTTTTATTTAATAAATCTAGGGTAACTTTATTAATTAGACGACGCTTAGAATGCTTTTCTTTTGGCCAAGGATCAGGAAATAAAACATAAATTTTTGACAAAATTTCACTGCGTAAAAAAGCTAAAGATTCAAGAAAATATCTTGTATCACCATCAAAAATTCTAATATTTTTTAATTTTTTATTATATATTTTTAGAGTTGTTGAGCAGATTGAATTATAAAATAGCTCTGACGCAAAATATAAATTCTCTGGATTATTTTCCGCTTGATTAATTAGATGCTCACCATCGCCAAAACCAATTTCAAGGCAAATATTTTTATATTCGTGAGATTTAACAAGCACCTCAGAAATTTCCAAGCCAAGCATAGAATTTGGGCTTTTTATGGCAATCTCAGGAAAATACTCCACCATTAAACGCATTTTCTCTGGTGAAATTGATCTCGCTTTTCTCCTACTAGAGGAGGAAATATATTTTTTATTTATATTCATTTCGCTTTCTTAAAAAATGCTTTTACCTCTGCTAGAGAAATTATTTTTAACCATATAGCAGAACCAAAATAAATGGATAAAACCAGAGAAATTATAAAAAATAATTTTCTAAAGCCATAGCCTAAAATTGAGGATAAAATATAGCAAATTACTGCTACTAAAAATGAGAGTAAAAAGATTTTTATCGTTGAAGAAATAAGCGATTCATCAATACTGATGCTAGATTTTTTTTGTTTGAGTTTAATATATAAAAAAACAAGGTTAAACCAGCCTGATATTGAGGTTGCAAGTGCCATTCCAACATGTGGCATAAAGCCTATTTTATTAAATCCAAAAGCTAGAATTAAATTAAAGAAAATATTTATAAATAATGAAATTGTTGCACCAATTACTGGGGTTTTTGTATCTTTCAAAGCAAAAAAACTTGCAGAAAAAACTTTATTCATTGTAAAAGCTGGAAGACCAACTGCAAAGGCAACTAAAGCATAAGCAGAAGCCTTTGTATCAGAGGCGGTGAACGCACCACGCTCAAATAATGTTCCCATAATCGTTGAAGGCATTGCTATTAAACATAAGCAAGCTGGCATTGAGAGCAGAATTACCATCATCAAAGCTTTGTTAAAACCCTGCTTTGCAGATATATCATCTCCGTTTGAAATCCTTCTGGAAAGCTCAGGGAGTAAGGCTGTTCCCATTGCAGTTCCTATAAGAGAAAGTGGAAGTTGGTTAATCCTATCAGCGTAATTTAGGAATGCGATTGCACCCGTAAAAAAACTCGCAATTATAATATCAACCATCAAATTTATTTGAAAAATACCCGCACCCATAGCCCCCGGTGCAAATTTTTTAAGAAAGAAAATAATTTTATTATCCACAAAATAATTTTTGAATAGAGGCTTAAAAGAATAATTATTTTTCTTCATAAAATAACCCATCCAAATAAGCTGAATTATTCCAGAAGCAAAAACCCCCCAAGCAATGGAATGTGCAATAGTTTCAAAAAAATTTGGCAGTGCTAAAAGAAAAAATATTATAGATAAATTAAAATAAACCGGCATAAAGCCACCTGCCCAGAATTTATTATTACTTTGTAAAACCCCTGCAAAAGCAGTTGCGAGCGAGATTAACAAGAGGTAAGGAAATGTAATTCTTGTGAGTTCAATTGTAAGATTGTAAATCTCGCCTTTGCCAGTAAAACCGGGGGCAATAACGAAAATCACCGCTGGCATAAAAATTAGAAAGATTATCGTAAAAATACTTAATGCAACAAGCATTAAGCCTATAATATTTCTTGAAAATTCTTCAGCTTTTTCTTTGCCCTCTTTCTCTAATATTTGTGAAAAACTTGGAATAAAAGCAGCATTAAATGCACCTTCTGCGAATAATCTTCTAAAAAAATTAGGCAGTTTTAAGGCGACAAAAAAAGCCTCGGAAAGTGAGGAAGTGCCAAGATATTTTGCAACTAAAATTTCTCTCACAAAGCCACTTAGCCTTGAAAGCAAAGTCATAAATGAAACTGTGAAGAAAGATTTTGCGAGCATTGTTTTGGGAGTTAGTGGTTAGGGATTAGAGGTTGGAGATTAGATAATAGAAAAAACTAAGCCCTAAACCCAAATCCATAAAACCGGATTAATCACTAAAGAAAACTTCAGTAATTATGTAATTAGCAATTAAGATTAAAACTGATGCGGAAACCACCGCGGAAGTTGTTGCTTTGCCAACACCCTGCGCACCCCTGCCAGAATGGAAGCCATGATAACAGCCCATTAAGGCAACTATAAAGCCAAAAATACTTGCTTTTACTAAACCTGAAAAAACATCTTTGAATTCAAGATATTCCAAAGTGCTTTTAAGATATGATGATGAATTAAAACCTAGCTTATTTACTGCAACTAAATAACCACCCATCACACCAATTATATCAGCAATCAAAACTAAGATTGGAAGCGTTAAAAGCCCTGCAATTAAGCGTGGTGCGATCAAATATTTCAGTGGATTTGTTGAAAGCGTTGAAAGTGCATCAATCTGTTCAGTAACACGCATAGTGCCGATTTCTGCCGCAATTGAAGCCCCAACTCTGCCAGCAACCATAAGCCCTGCAAGCACGGGGCCTAATTCACGAGTGATTGATAAAACAACCACAGTTGCAATAGAGCTTTCCGCATTAAACCTTGAAAAACCGCTATAACTCTGCAATGCAAGCACTGCACCTGTGAAAATTGCCGTCATACCTACAACTGGCAGAGAGTAAAAGCCGATATCCATCATCTGCTTAAAAATTTGCTTAGGGTAAAATTTAGGCGTAACCGCTGCAGAAACGGCTTGAAAGAAAAATATGAAGGTTCGCCCCAACCCCTCTAAACCACTCAAAGTTAAAGCCCCTAAAGATTGAATATAATACATAAATCAAATACTTAGTTATTTTTATTTGGAAGGTTTATAGAAGATAGTTTTCAACTAATCAAATTATAATTTTCTTCTAAATAGGCTTTGATTAAAATATACTTAAAATTTTATTAATTTTGTTGCAATTGAGGTAATTTTATTATATATTAACAAATAATTAACTTTTTAAGAAGAAACAAACTTAGGGGAGTTTATGAAAAATATACCTTGGAAATCAAGTAATACTAACGAAAAGTATTTGGATTCTTATGAGAAGCTTGCAATCGCTATGGAAAAATATTTTCCAGATAATGCATCTGTTATAGACTCTAACATTAGTTTTAATGAATATTATGATGTAACAACAAATTTTTTAAATAAAACCTCTAGAATAAAAGAGGGAGTTACACCAATTGTAGTTATAAATGTTAAACCAGAGCATAACTTTGAACTTCCTGATGGAACACCAGATACAACAGCAGGGCATGATATTGACTTTATTAATTTATTAAGCCTTAAAGTTAAAATTGATCTTCATAACACTGATGACACCATGGAGCTTAATCAAAATGATTTCATAATTCAGTTAAGCCCTGATAGAAACACATTATCTTTTATACCAAAGGCTTCTGCAGTTAGTGCAATAAGCATGGCTACTATGTTAGGCGGAGGCTCAATTAGCTTTGAAACAGAAATACAAGATACAATTCCTAACTCAAGATCATCAAAGTTTACTATAACTTCTGAAGTGGGTGAACTTCACTCTTGTAGTATGTGGAGGCAACTTGAAGATATGGGTTATAGCTGGCAAGAAAATGGCTTCTTAAACAGCTTTAAGAATGCATCTAATGGTGGAGCTAATCCAAGAGAGCATGTAATTAATGGAAAAAAGGTAATAATTGAATACAGTGCTTCAAACCCTGCTGATACAGAATATTATGTAAAATTAGTTAACGCCTTAAAGTCTCCAAATAAAATTGATGAAGCAAACTTAATTAATGAAATATATTCACAATCAGAAAATGAGAATCTTCCAAGCTATGTAATAAATATGGCAGCTAGAGATGGCTTAGTATTTGTTCCAAAAATAGGCTTAATTGGAAACGGCTCATCTATCCCTAACTTAATTACACAAGCTAAAATTCCTGCATATACAGATCTACAAGAATATTTAAGTAAAAATGGTGCTAGTAATTACGAAACAAGCCCAAGTGCAAAAATGGTTTTAATGAATATAGTTAATGAAATAGAAATTTATCATGGCTCAGAAGTAGTTCAGCAAATAACAGGATTTAATTCATCAGATGAAGCAAAAATTGCTTTAGGTTTAGTTGAAACTCCTGTTGAGGAAGCACCAGTAAATCAAGAAGAGGATTTAGGCTTACCAGTTGATGTTGGCTTTGTTATGGATTCATCATTTGAAGCTCAGCCTGAAGAAATATTAAGTCAAGATAATAGCATTTCAGCAAATCAAGCCTTGGAAAGTGTATCAACTGAAAGGAACTTAGAAATCAGCGATTTATCTCTTGCTCAAGAAATAGTGAACCTAGTTGAATCAAATATTGGTGGAGATATCACTTTAGAAGCTAGTGAAGTTAGCCAAGAAGAAATTATAATTATTGATGTGGCTGACAAAACTCTAGAACAAAATATAACGGACTTGCCTAATAATAGCGGTTTGGCAATGATGCCAGTTGATAGCGTTACTAAAGAAGAAATTACAGTTAAATCTGATAATACTTTATCAGAAAATAGATCAGAAGACACATCTAATACACTTCAAACTTTACCTTCATTAAATTTCAACTCACTTCTATCTAATTTGAGTTTAAGCTCTAATTTCAATAGTAGTCAGCAAAATTATAATAGCCCAGTGATTAATTTAGCCTCAAATCAGAATATAGTTAATAACTCTCAATCACCTTCTATTGAAAATGCATTAGAAAACATTGTAAAATCTTCTGTTGTATCAGTTGAGAATGTTAGCGATGCATTTAATGCCGATAATTCATCTTTTAATGTCTCAGCATTACTAGGTGGTGGAAAATTATTTGACCTTGAAGGTGCAAATAGTTTATTAATAGATTCAATTTTAAAAGTTACTAACAGTAAGGGAATTTCTGTTGAACATCTTAATAGAGGAAGCGATTTCACAATTAGCAATAATTCTTTTAACCTAACTGCAAATGGTGTAGAAAAATTACTTAATGCTTTTAATAATAATCCAAATTTAGATTCATTAAATATTAAAGCTGTAGCTTTCAAAGCAGATGGAGTTTCAACTCCACTCTCACTAAAATTTGAAAATGTTCAAGAAAGCTCATTAATGAGTGCAGGCATTGTAGATATTTCTGAAAACTCTCAATTCACAGCAGGAAATATATTTGATTTTAATGAGGATATTTCTCCAGCAAACAGAGTTTCAAGCGGATGTAGTTTAAGATATGAAGAAGGGATTGACACCCCTGTTGGACAAGAATTATGGGGACAACTTAGAACTCCAGGGGGAACAATTGAACAAGCTTTCTGGGATTCTGAACTTAGAAATAGAGACTCTGAAGGTAATGAAATTGGAAATGTTCTAGTTATTAGAGAATTTAGAGATGTTTGTGGAGATTTAGCTTGCCCTGACGCTAATACGGTAGGCAATATTTTATCGCAACTTGGACTTGGCGGTTGCTTTGAAATTTCATAGTTTATAATCTAAAATACCACCTACCCAAAGCCCTATAGTATAAAATTGTAGGGCTTTTTTTTATTTTTTATAACACCTTTGTAATTTAGAGTCAGCATTCTTAGGTAATCATAGATTTAAGCTCCTTAAACACGAATTGTCACCCCGCATTTATTGCGGGGTTAAACATAAAACAAGCTCAAAACATAAAGCTAAAAACGCTTTCAACCATTAACCCGCAATAAATGCAGGGTGACATTATAGAGGAAAAACAACAGATAATTTAATAAAATCTATACTTACTTAACAATAGCCTAAATATTCCTGTTTTTTTATTGATAATTAATCTTTAATGATATAAATCAACTCTAGAAATAATTATAATATGGAGCTAAAATGCTTGAAATCAAAACCCCAACTCTAGGCGAATCAATCTCAGAAGCAACAGTTGCTAAATGGCATAAAAAGAAAGGCGATGCTGTTAAAAAAGATGAACTTCTCGTTGAGCTAGAAACTGATAAAGTAACTCTTGAAGTTAATGCCCTAGATAATGGCGTTTTGGAAGATATCAAAGCTGGCGAAGGAACAACCGTAGTTGTTGATCAAATTCTTGGTGTTATTAAGGCTGGTGCTGCCCCTGCGGTTTCTGCCCCTGCTAATCAAAATGCATCTGTTGCACCTGTTGCAAAGCCATCAACCATCAACCATCAACCATCAACCAATTTAGATAAATCTGGCCCTGCGGCTCGTAAAATAGCATCTGAAAATAATGTTGATGCTTCAAATATATCTGGCACTGGCAAAGATGGCAGAATCACTAAA
This sequence comes from Rickettsiales bacterium, assembly GCA_033762595.1. NCBI lineage: Bacteria > Pseudomonadati > Pseudomonadota > Alphaproteobacteria > Rickettsiales > Rickettsiales bacterium. Next base: position 5,308 of record JANRLM010000087.1, on the reverse strand, counting down.
GGTGATGTTCTTAATGCGATTGCAAACCCTCCTGCACCCTCATCTTCTCAGAAAGTAGCAAGCAATAATTCTGAGCGTGAGAAGAGAGTTAAAATGACAAAACTTCGTCAAACTATCGCAAAAAGGCTTAAAGAATCTCAGAATACTGCGGCGATGCTTACAACTTTCAATGAAGTTGATATGACGAACCTTATGAAAATGCGTTCTCAATATAATGAGCAATTTGCAGCAGCGCATGGCGTTAAACTTGGATTTATGTCTCTATTTGCGAAGGCTTGCGTTCAAGCTTTGAAAGAACTTCCTGCAGTAAATGCTGAAATTGATGGCGATGAAATTGTTTACAAAAACCATTATGACATCGGCGTTGCAGTTGGCACTGAGCAAGGCTTAGTTGTTCCAGTTGTGCGTGATTGTGATAAAATAAATTTCGCTGATATTGAAAAGGAAATTGCAAGGCTCGCAAAAATGGCTCGTGAAGGCAAACTCTCAATGGCGGAATTAACTGGTGGCACATTCACTATTACAAATGGCGGAATTTACGGCTCAATGCTTTCTACGCCAATTATTAACCCTCCACAATCTGGTATTTTGGGGCTTCACAATATCACTAAACGCCCGGTTGTTATGGCTGATGGCTCAATTCAAGCGCGTGATATGATGTATATCGCTCTTTCTTATGACCACAGAATCATTGATGGTAGAGAGGCTGTAACATTCCTAGTTCGTGTTAAACAACTAATTGAAGACCCTCAAAGATTATTATTTGGAATTTAATGCCCATCTTTAATTAGAAAAAATTAATTATACATATTAAATTTTTTCTATTTCCTATTAAATGCAACCTCGTAGCATTGCTAACTAAGAATAATTTAAGCTCCTTAACCACTAATTGTAACCCCACATTTATTGCGGGGTTAACTATAAAACACGCTCAAAAATTAGACTTAAAAACACTTTCATATATTAACTACGCAACAAACGCAGGGTATCATTAAGAAATGAATTATATGTCTTATAAAAGAATGTTCTTTAGATATTGGCTAATCTTCTCTAGCCAATTTTTCTTCAATTTCGTGTTGTTCTTGTGCCGCGATTGTCATTGTGGCAATTGGTCTTGCATCAAGGCGTTTTAGGCCTATAGGTTCACCAGTTACTTCGCAATAGCCATATTCGCCTTCCTCAACTCTTTTAAGGGCGTTATCAATTTTTGAAATTAATTTTCTATATCTATCACGAGTTCTAAGCTCTAAGCCTGTTTGCTCAACTATAGTTGCTTGATCTGAAGGGTCTGGCTCATTCCAAGTTTCAACTTGCAGATGCTCAATAGTTTCGTTCGATTCATTAAGTAATTCCTTTTTCCAGGCCTCTAGCTTTCTTCTAAAGTACTCAACCTGTAGAGGGTTCATATATTGCTCATCATCAGAGGGCTTGTAATTTTCAGGCAGTATAATTTTGCCTGATTTATCTTTTTTAACTTCAACTTTTTTGCCTTTAATATCCATTTTTTTATTAATTTTTGAGTTTGAATTTGCAGGCGATTTCTGCTTTGTTTTTACTTTCTTTTCAAGCTCTTTTTCTCTTTCTGCCAAAAAATTTTCTCTCGCATTCGGAAAAGATGGTATCATCATCACACTGGGCTTTTTAAGTATAGCTGGTTGCGACTGATTCAATGCTATTTTCAATTCACCTTTAACGTTTGAATTATCCAAAATTATTTCCCTTTCTTTTATTTCTTGAGGCTTTTGAGGCTTACTAATTGGCTTTGAGGGCAATTTATTTTTACTTACGGGCAAAGGCTTTTTTATTTCCATAATTTTTTTTTGCGTAACTTTATTTTGCTTCTTAGCTGGCTTTTTGATTTCCTTTTTAATAATTTTTTTTACTGGTTTTTTAGTAGTTTTTTTTACTAATTTATTTTTTGCAGATGTGATTTTTTTTGAAGAAATTTTCTTTTCTACTTTTTTAACAATTTTCTTAGTCTTAGGTTTAGCTTTACTAGCGGGTAATTTTTTAACTGGCTTAGAAATTTTTTTATTTTTTTTTGCCATAGTAAAACCTCTTATTTAGTTTTGTTTTTCTTAAATTTTTCTAATTCTACCGCTGCCCTAGTTTTGATTTCTTCAATAATATTTTTTATTTCTTTATCTTCATCATTTATAGATATATTATTTAATCTTGCCTCAAGATTAAGTAAAGAATTATGTTCATAAACACCTAAAATAAGGGCTTTTCTGAGATTTTCAAGGTTTTGTAGTAAATCTTTGCCTTGCTCAATCACAAATTGCCTAGAATTTGAAGGTGCAAAACTATCAATAAAGTTAATAGAGTTCAATGGGTTAATATTAGTAAGGGCTGAAATTGAATTAGTTTCAGAAGTTAAATTTGCTGAAAAAATTTCATCACTTGAGAGTAAATTTGAAAAATCTCCTGATTGAGTAGTGATTTTTTTTAATTTTTTTGCTTGGGAAATTTTATAATTTTCATTAATATCGCCAACTTTCATAAATCTCTGTATATAATTTTTTAGAACTATAAATTATTTGCGAAAACATGTCATTAAATAATATATATATTATTTTATCTAAGCCACAAATGGGTGAGAATATTGGCTCAGTTGCAAGAATAATGAAAAATTTTGGTTGTGTTAATTTAAGAATAATCGCCCCACGAGATGGTTGGCCTAATGAAAAAGCGTATGAAATGTCTGCACACGCAAAAGACATAATAAATAATGCAGAAATTTTTGAAAATTTGGAAGAAGCAATATCAGATATAAGTTACTTAGCTGCAACAGCTTCAGTAAAGAGATTTATTTCAAAAGAAATTATAAATCCAGAAGAAGCAGGAAAGATAATTACAAAAAAAATAAATAATTATAAATGTGGAATATTATTTGGTAGGGAATCTAGCGGTCTAAGTAATGAAGAGATTTCGGCTTGTAATCAAATGGTTACTATAAAAACTAGCGATTTATACCCTTCTCTAAACATCGCACAAGCCTGTTGTGTGATGCTTTACGAGATTTTTAAGAATAATTCCAAAGTTAAAAAAATAATTAATAATAATTCTAAGAATTTAATTGCTAATAAATCAGAATATTTATCTTTAGTTAATTTTTTAGAAGCTCAATTAGAGAGAAAAAACTTCTTTCAGGTTAAAGAAAAGAAAAAAAATATGATGATTAACATAAAAAATATGTTCACCAAAAATAATTTCACTGATCAGGAAATAAAAACATTAAAAGGAATTTTCGCTTTAATTAATAAATAAAAATAAAATGCACACTGCCACAAACAAAAGATTATTTATAGTTGATGGATATTCCTATATTTTTAGGGCTTATCACTCTTTGCCTCCGCTAACAAGCCCTTTGGGAGTTCCAGTTGGTGCAGTTTATGGCTTTACTAATATGATTTTGAAATTAAAAAATAAAGTTAGCACTAATAATGCGGAGAATATTTATTTAATTTTAGTTTTTGATTCTGGAAAGGATAGCTTCCGTAATGAAATTTATGCAGAATATAAAGCGAATCGCCCTGATGCCCCAGATGATTTGAAGCCTCAATTTGCAATAGTTAGAGAAGCTGCAATTGCACTTAATCTTGAACCTATTGAAGTAATTGGTTTTGAGGCTGATGATATAATTGCCTCTTACGCGAAAAAGGCAAAAAATGAGGGTTTTAAGGTTACAATAGTTTCCGTTGATAAAGATTTAATGCAATTAGTTGATGAAGATATTAATATGTATGACCCAATGCGGGATAGGGTTATTGGAATCCATGAGGTTGTTGAAAAATTTGGAGTTACGCCAGATAAGGTTTTAGATGTTCTGAGTCTAATGGGCGATAGCTCAGATAATGTTCCAGGAGTTCCAGGAATTGGAATTAAAACTGCTGCCGAATTAATTAATCAATATCAAAATATTGACAATTTAATCAATGGTTTATCTTCCATAAAACAGGAAAAAAGAAGAAAAACTTTAGAGGAAAATATAGATAAATTACATTTATCTAAAAAATTAATTTCTTTGGATTTTAATGTTGAATTAAATTATGATTTTGAAAATTTTAGAATTAAAGAAAATGATGAAAAATCACTTTTTGATTTTGCAAGTAAATATAATTTTAAGTCGTTACTTTCTAAAGTAAAAATTAATAATCAATTAATTCAAGAAAATAATTTTAATTCTTCATTAAATTTAACTAAGATAAGTAAGTCAGCAAATTCTATTGGGTTTCTAAACGAAGTTAAATTTGTTGAATTATCTCAACCTTTTGATTTGATTTCATTATTTAACAGGCATCTATCTTGTGAGGTTTTTATTAATTTTACTGAAGGTGAAACGAGTAAATTAGAAGTAAATTTTGATGGTAAGAAATTATGTTATATAAATATCACAAATAAAATTAATTCTAATGAGGCTAATGACTTATTTGATTCAGTAAAAAATGAAAAAAATGAATATTTTGAAATTATAGAAAAATATTTTTTATTGGGAAATAATAAATTTATTTTTTTTGATGCGAAAAATTTAATTGAGAAAAATATTTTTAATAATTTGCCAAAATATTTTGATGATATTAAATTAATTTCCTATTTATTAAATGGTTCAAATGAAAAATATAATTTAGATTATTTGATTTCTTCTTTTTTTAATGAGCATATTGAAAAAGATGAGCAAAAAATAAAATATTTTCCACAAATTTATACTAAATTAAAAAATCAATTATTTAATTCTAAGCAAAATTTTATTTATTATGAAATGGAAATTCCATTAATTTCTGTTTTATTAAATATGCAAAAAAATGGAATTAAATTAAATATTGAAATTCTAAAAAATCTTGAAAGTGAATTTAATAATTTGATTATTAATTTAACAAAAGAGATTTATTTATTAGCTAATTCTGAATTTAATATTGCATCACCTAAGCAATTAGGTGAAATTTTATTTGAAAAATTAAAATTGCCTGCTCCTAAAAAAACTAAGTCAGGTCAATATGTTACCGATTCTGATGTGCTGGAAAATTTATCTGCTGAAGGATTTATTATAGCTGAAAAAATATTGGAATTTAGATCGATTTCTAAATTATTAAATACTTATATTATTGCACTTCAGAAAGAAATTAATTCAAAAACAAAAAGGGTTCATACTAATTTTAATAATACTTCAACAACAACTGGCAGGCTTTCTTCAATAAATCCTAATTTGCAGAATATACCAATTAAAACAGAAGAAGGAAGAAGAATCAGAAAAGCTTTTATTGCAGAAGAAGGCAAGGTTTTAATAGGTGCGGATTATTCTCAAATT
>JANRLM010000086.1 GCA_033762595.1 Rickettsiales bacterium | reverse complement strand
GATTTTTGAAAAAATAGATTTAGACAAAAAGACTTCATCAGAAAAATTAATTGAAGAAGAATCTAAATTAGATTTTTTATTTATATCTTGATTAATTATTTTTTTTTTTACTTCAATTGGATTAGTTTCAATCTCAATTTTATTATCAATGTTCTCGCCCTCAGGCACAACCCAATTAGTTTTAATCGTATTAACCTGAGTTTTATTTTCTAATAATTTTTCATCATTAATTTTAACTTCAATTTGAGTTGGTTTATTTTCAATTGAATAAGATGAACTTTTATCCCTCATTGAAGGTGGAATTGGGCTTGAAGGGCTAAGTGGAACTTGCTTTTCCTCTAAAAAATATTTTCTTTTAGATTCAGATTTTGGCGTTTCACTTCTAATAATTTTTATAGCTTCAACTGGCATAGTTGGAGCTAAATTATAATTGCTATTATTTTCAGCATTTATCTTAATTTTATTAACCTCATCATATATTTCTTTATTGATGATTCCGCCTTCAATTTTAGGGGTAGAATTTATAAAATTTGAAGCCTCATTAAGTGGCACATAAACTTCCATAGCCTTATAACCTTGTCTCATAGAAGCTGGTTGGGCAAATGCATAAACACCAAACCCTGCGATTAAACACGAAGTTAGAAGAAAGGTTTTTTTACTAATTTTTTTCATATACTAATTTACCTGAGACAAAAGTTTTTACAACTCCACCCATAAGTTTAATTCCATCATATAGGCTATTAACAGCTTTTCCAGCAAATTGTAAAGGATTAACAATAGCTTCCTGCGAAAAATCAACAATTATTAGATCTGCCTTGTAACCTTTTTTAATTGCCCCCTGCCCTTTTAAACCAAGATATTCCGCAGGGTTTTTGCTTAGCAACTTAAATATTTGCGGCAGTTCAAAACCTTCTTTAATTAAATAGGTATAGCTTGCTGAAAGCATTGTTTCAAGACCTACAACTCCAAACTCTGCTGATTGTAGAGGTAATCTTTTTTGATCAACCGATCTTGGGCTATGGTTTGATGAAATAAAATCTATTGCACCATTTTTTAAGCCCTCAATAATCGCAAACCTATCATTTTCTGAACGAAGTGGTGGGTTTAGCTTTGCAAAAGTTCTATATTCTTTTGCTTCTTCATCAGTAAATGAAAAATATTCAGGTGTGGTTGAAGAAGTTATTTTCAAACCTTTATTTTTAGAATTTTTAATTGTTTCAATCGCTTTTTTAGTTGAAATATTTAGACAATGATATTTCGCTTTAACATATTCAATTATTGCTAAATCTCGCTCTAAACCAATTTTTTCTGAAATATCTGGAACGCCCTGCACGCCGAGCGTTGTGGAGTTAAAACCATCAGCTAAAACTGCATTTTCAGAAAGAAATTTATCACTTGGTTGATGTGAAATCGTTAAATCAAAATTACTCGCATATTCGCAAGCTCTTTTGAAAACCAAACTATCATAAATAGAATTTCCGCAATCTGAAACACCTTTAATTCCAGCCTTTTTAAGCAACCCCATTTCGCTTAATTCTTTACCCTCTAAATTTTTAGTGATTGAGCCAAAAATTGTAATATCGCAAAAAGATTTTTCAACCGCACGATTTTTTATAAATTCATATAAAGCAGTTGTATCAATCACAGGCTTAGTATCTGGCATTATATTTATGGTTGCAACACCACCTGCAACCGCACTTCTTGAGGTAAGATATAGATTTTCTTTATAGTCTCCGCCCGGTTCACCAATATGCACTTGAGCATCAATTAATGCTGGTGCAAGATGCAGATTTTTGCAATCTACATAATTTACTTCAGTGGATTTTTCAATTTTCTTATCTTTAGATAAATCAATTATTTCTTTAATAAAACCATTTGAAACCAAAACCTGCCCCTTGAAAACTCGGTTATTTTCAACATCAATAATATAAGCATTGTCAAATAAAGTATTAGGGCTTGCTTCTACTAATTTTCTTTCGTAAAATTTTTGATTTTCTAACGCCATTTTTTATTTATTAAAATTAACCCAAAGCCTCAAGCACCGCTTGACGCACCGCAACACCCATTTCCACTTGATCAAGTATCAAGCTTTTATTTATATCATCTGCGATTTCAGAATCAATTTCAAGACCCCTATTGATTGGCCCAGGGTGCATAACTAAAACTGAAGGTTTCGCCTTTTCGAGCTTCCTTCTATCAAGCCCAAAATAATAAAAATATTCCCGCTCAGATGGAAAAAACGCCCCTTTCATTCTCTCTTTCTGAAGCCTTAGCATCATAATTATATCAACATTTTGTACTGCTAAATCCATATCAGAAAAAACTTCAACATTTAGCTTTTCAATATCTTTTGGTAGTAAAGTTTTTGGCGCACAAACCCTAATTTTCGCACCTAATTTATTGAGCGTATCAATATTGGATCTCGCAACTCTGCTATGCAGAATATCGCCAGAAATAAGAATATTTAATCCCTCAAACTTGCCGAGCCTTCTTTTTATAGTTAGTGCGTCAAGTAGGGCTTGCGTTGGGTGAGAATTCCAACCATCGCCAGCATTTATCACGCTACAATTAACTTTTCTTGAAAGAAGTTCTGGTACACCGCTTTCAGAATGCCTAACAACTATATAATCCGCCCGCATTGCGTTGAGAGTCATTGCTGTATCAATGATAGTTTCACCTTTTTTTGCGGAAGATGTTTCAACATCCATATTTATTACATCAACACCAAGCCTTTTACCTGCAAGTTCAAATGAGGTTCTAGTTCTTGTAGAGTTTTCAAAGAATAGATTTATTAGGGTTTTGCCCTTTAATTTTTGCGGATAATCAGAGTTTTTAACATAATTTTCAGCAAGGGATAAAATATGTTCAATATCTTGCTTAGAGAGATTTTTGGTATCGGTAAGATGTTTATGAGGGAATGAATAATTTTTCATAAATTGCTTGCGATTTTTTGGCTTATAAATAATTACCTTAACAAAAGCAAGCAATTAATTGTAAATGATTTTGTGGGAGTGTTTATTAAATTTAGCCCCTTAACCACTAATTGTCACCCCGCATTTATTGCGGGGTTAAGAATAGCCAAACCATTTTTCATTCCCGCGAAAGCGGGAATCTATAATATAAAATAATGGATACCCGCTTCCGCGGGTATGAAGTGAAAGTGTGTATTTTATAATTAACCCCTATAAATACACGAATCAAGTGCAGGGTGACAATTGGTGGTTAAGTGGATAATATCTATGCTAAGCAATCACTGCCTTAAAACCACCTATATTAATTCTTGAATTAAAATTCTGATTGTATTAAAAGCCGAATAGATTTTTCAAAATTTCATTTTCATTTTTTGAAATTATGCCAATTTATTACAATTTATTTTTTATAATTATTGC
>JANRLM010000085.1 GCA_033762595.1 Rickettsiales bacterium | reverse complement strand
AGCACCCAGCTTGAAATTGAGGCCAGTATCATCGTAATAAAAATTATGTGGCTGGTAAAAAATAATCGCGACTAAAATTATTGCAATTAGGCTTCCAAATGTGCCAGATGCAAAAGGAAATTTACCTGCGTAAAAGAAAGTTGAAAATATTTCAGATAATTTTGCTTTCATTATTTGGGTGTTTTTAGAAACTGGAAGCTAGAATCTGGAAACTGGAAAACAAAACTAGTTTCTAGTTACCAGTTTCTAAAAATCGTTACTAACCTAAAATACTTTGGAAAATTATTTTGCCGTCTATACCGCCAGTGTAAGCATCGCAGTGCCTTTCAGGGTGAGGCATTAAGCCTAAAACATTTTTATTCTTATTATAAACCCCTGCAATGTTTGCAACTGAGCCATTTGGGTTAGATGCATCAGAAACATCACCGCTAACATTGCAATATTTGAATGCGATTTGGTTGTTATCATTAAGTGCTTTAAGCTCATCGTCAGTAACAAAATAATTACCATCGTGGTGAGCGATAGAGATTTTGAGAGGCTTTTCAGGTTTATATTTTCTTATAAAAACTGCGTCATTATTTTCAGGGCGAAGATAAACTTCCTTACAGATGAATTTTAGATTTTTATTTCTCATCAAAACACCGGGTAATAAGCCCGCTTCAGTAAGGATTTGAAAGCCATTGCATATTCCTAAAACATAACCACCATTATCAGCGAATTTTTTAACTTCTTTCATAATATTGGAATGGGCGGAAATTGCACCACATCTGAGGTAATCACCATAAGAAAAACCACCCGGAACGCAAACTAAATCAAGCTTTGGGAGTTCATTTTGCTTATGCCAAATCATCTCAACTTTGAAGCCACTGGCTTTCAAAGCAACAACCAAATCTCTATCGCAATTTGAACCGGGGAAAACTAATACACCTGCTTTCATAAAATATTTTTAAGTAGTTGGTTGTTAGTCGTTAGTTTTATTAGTTAATCAATACAAGCGACCAAAGACTAACGACCATAAAATTATGCTGCAATTTCAAATTTATAATTTTCAATAACAGTATTTGCTAGTAATTCTTTGCACATTTTTTCAAGCTGATCTTTTGCTTTTTCCTTGTCATTTTCTTCAAGCTCAACTTCAATAAACTTGCCCTGCCTAACATCTTTCACAGATTTGTAGCCGAGAGAATTTAAGCTCTCAGAAATCGCCTTACCTTGAGGATCAAGCACGCCGTTTTTAAGTGTAACAAATATTTTTGCTTTCATAATATTTTTATTTCTTTGTTTTATCTTTAGTTGTTGGCTTGGTTTCAAAAGAAACTACATTTTCATCTTCGATTCCTTTAAGAACACCAAGACGTTTTGCAACTTCTCTGTAAGCCTCAAGAACTCCACCCATATTTTTTCTGAATCTATCTTTATCCAAGATGTTACCTGTTTCAATATCCCATAACCTGCAAGAATCTGGGCTAATTTCATCAGCGAGCAAAAGATAAACATTACCCTCTTCATCAAAAACTCTGCCGAATTCAAGTTTAATATCAACCAACTTAACACCAACCGCGTGGAAGATACCGCATAAAAAATCATTAATGCGAAGGGAAATTCCTTTCATTGCCTCAACTTCCTCAGGTAATGCCCAGCCGAAAACATTAATATGTTCATCGGTGATAAAAGGATCACCAAGTTTATCGCTTTTTAGGCACATTTCAACCATCGGGTGAAATAAATTCATACCAACATCTAATGCGAATCTTTTAGATAAACTGCCAGCAGTAACATTGCGAACTATAATTTCAATTGGAATCATTTCACAGGCTTTTATAAGCTGCTCACGCATATTTAATCGTTTAATGAAATGCGTATGAATGCCAATATCTTCAAGTTTTTGAAATAAATACTCAGAAATTCTATTATTTATAACGCCTTTACCAGAAAGAACCTCAAGCTTTTCGCCATTAAAAGCACTTGTGTCATCTTTGAAATATTGAATTAGCGTTCCAGTTTCAGGGCCTTCATATAAAATTTTTGCTTTGCCCTCATAGAGTAATTTTTTGCTAACTTTATTTTTTGCCATTGTTTAACCTTTTTTCATATAAAACTTGATAAATTTATATTAGCATTTAATAATTTAGCAATTATTTTGATAAATTTTTTTACATTTATGTCTGAGATTGATAATAGAAAGAAAGCCTTTGAAAACAAATTCGCTCATGATGAGGAGTTAAAATTCAAAATCGCCTCAAGAAGAAGGAAAATGCTTGGCCTTTGGGCTAGCGAGATAATGGGGTTGGAAGATGATAAATCGCTGGAATATGCAATGACTATCGTAAATTATGGCCTTGATAATAAGGATTCCGGTGCAGTAATTAAAAAGATACTTAATGATATTACATCTAAAGGCGTTGCAATTACTGAGCAACAAGTTCGCCTAAAAAATGACGAATTTGAAGAATTAGCAACAAGGCAAATTACTAGTTAGAATGAAATTTTGGGTAAAATTCTTAGTTTTAATTATAGTTTTTTTCTCTTTTGATTCATATTCGCAGAATAATAAAGATTATCTTAATGCTTCGCTAAAAATTAATGGTGAACAACATAATTTATCTGAATTTCAGGGGAAATTTATTTTACTGCAATTCTGGGCAACATGGTGCCCATATTGTGAAAGACAAATGCCAGAGCTTGTTAAAATCCAGCAGAGATACAAAGATAATCCAAACCTTGTAATTCTTCCAGTTTCCATTGATGAAGGCGGAGAAGAAATTGTTAAAAACTTTTACAAATCTAGAAATTATAATATTTTCCCTGTTGTTTTAGATGAGAATAAAAATCTATACAGAATTTTTAATTTAAGGGGCGTTCCAACCTCAGTTTTAATTTCTGATAGTGGGGAAATAATTGATGTATTTAATTCAGTTTCTCAAATTGATTTAGCATTATTTGATAAAATTCTAAAAAATTAAATTCTGCGATGCTAGAAGATAAAAACAAAATTCAGGGTTTTTCTTTGCTGGAGTTGACGGCCGTAATAATTATTATTTCTTTCATAGTCAGCACTATTGTTTTTACAACTCAAGCAAGGCTAGATGCTTCAAGAATTTATGTAACAAAAGAAAGAATGCAAACAATAATGGATTCAATTGATAGATATGTTGAAAATTATGGTCATATACCCTGCCCTGCAAACCCCTCTGTTTCTAGAGTAAACGCAAATTATGGCTGGGGAACAGGCACTAACGCAACAGTTGCTAACTGCCCTCAAGCATCAACTTTTTTTGCAAGTGGAAGTGGAACTTATGGTGATATTGTAGTTGGAATGGTACCCTTCAAAACTCTTGTGCCACCGCTTGACCCATCTATTGCAGTTGATGGCTGGGGTAACAGATTTTCATTTTTTGTAACCGAAAGATATACTAATAGGAGTAACTACAAACTAGCTACAGGGGTGGGGGCTAATTATAATATCTCAAATTTGCCTGATGGAACTGGAACAAATTATATAGATACCACTAATGGAGATGTTGCTTATATCTTATTAAGCCATGGCCCTAATGGAGATTATGCTTATAGAGATAAAGATGGAACTCAATTAAGTTTGGCAACCCATTTAACCTCAGATACTGAAAACGGCGTTGCGGGAGATGCTCAATTTGTTTGTGCGATGCCTAATGCACTTAATGACGATATTTTAGTTTACAAAAATAAATGGCAATTACCTAATTTTATAAATGATTAAAAAAACTAAAAATAAAGGTTTTTCATTATTAGAAATGTCAATTGTCGTTGCCATTATTGGAACAACTATAGGCTTTGGAATTTTAAGCTTTAACCAATATTCAAGATATTCTAAAACTGAATTAACAAAGGAAAGAATGAAGGTAATTCTCAAGGCTATAAATGATTATGCTGATAAATTTAATTCCCTACCCTGCCCTGCTAATGGCGAGCAAGCTTTCAACCACGCCTCATTTGGAGTTGGTTCAATTTCTGTCGGAGCTTGCACAAATCATAATGCTTTAGCTGATAATACTTATTTTGGAATTGTTCCAGTAAATACATTAAATATTTATCCTTCTTATGCATTAGATGGCTGGGGTAATAGATTTTCTTATGCAGTTAAAAATACTGCATTAGTTTCGGGTGGTGTTACAAATGTTGCGTCTCAAATAAACTTAAAAAATTATGGAGATTCAACTACATTTAATAATGTTGTGGTAATAGTGATAAGCCACGGAGAAAACGGCTTTGGTGCTTGGAAAGGCAATGGTGGCAGCACAAAAAATCCAACAAGTGCCAATGCAAGAGAGGCACGAAATAGCAGTGTTAGTGCAGATGGCTTTCATACATCTTTACCAATTGTTGGTTTTGATGATATAATATACTTTTTAACAAGCATACAAATTACTGATGAAGCTTTTGAATAAATATAAAAATTTTGCTTTTAGTCTTATAGAGCTATCTATAGTAATTCTAATATTGTCAGTGGTTGTATCTTCTGCGATGAATGTGATGGGAGATAAAAAAATTTCAGAAACCAATATTAAAACTGAAGAAAAACTTAAGCATATTGCCAAAGCCTTGAAAATTTATGCTAAGGAAAATAATCGCTTGCCCTGCCCAATGGATATAGGCTTAACACCAACTTCTGCAAGTTTTGGCTCAGAAGAATTAGTTGGCGGAGACCCCTCAGATTGTGATGGTGGATATAATAATAACCTTGGAACTTTTGTTGGGTTTGTTCCTTTTGCTGAAATTGGTTTACCACCTGAATATCTATATGATGAATGGGGAAGATTGATTTCGTATTATATGGATGAATCAATGGCATCTGCAATGTCAACAAGCTCTAACATACCTAATATTGATGTTAAAAATCTAACCTCTTCAGGCTCTGAAAACACTATAATGTGGCGTTATGTTCTAACTTCAGAAGTTGGTAGCAATATTCCAGATTGTCGAGACGCAGGAGCTAGCACGATTTCTGCTTCTAGCACTAATGTTTTAATACCTGTTTGTGCAGCTTATGCCCTAGTAAGTCATGGTGCAAACGGATATAAATCTATAAATTTAGCTGGAACAGAATTATCTGGGGCAAATGGCAGCACTAGAGAAGCTAATAACGCTCCAAAAACTCACGATGGAAGCAATGCACATATAAAAATACTAGCTCTTCCATTCAATAATTCATCAGAAAGCTCATATGCTAATTATTTTGATGATATTGTAGTTTATATGTCCAAGGAAGCAATTTTAGATACCCAATTTGGAAGCACCTCTACAAGTAGCTCTAGCACCACATCTTCATCAACAACAAGCTCTACATCTTCTACTTCAAGTGGCTCATGCACACCAGTAACTGTAAACTATGGTGAGGCTTGCGACGCTGAATGCTTGTTATGCGATACCGGCTTAACTTGTTCTAGTGGAACATGTGCATGCACTTCTCCAGTTTATAGCGATACAGGTGGGCCATGTGATAATGAATGTCAATTATGTAGCGGAGACAATGTTTGCACTGCTAATGTATGTGTTTGCACCCCAACATACGTAAGTCTAGACGAAGACTGTGATGCAGAATGCAAGCTTTGTGATGTAGACTTGTTCTGTAAAGATGCTAAGTGTAGCTCTTGCCTTGGGGATGGTAGCCCATGCACAAGTAGCTCTGAATGCTGCTCTAGTTCTCCATATTGTATTAGTGATGGAAAATGCTCAACAGAATCATGCAACAACACTAGAGGGGATTCATGTAGCATAGATAAAGATTGTTGTTCACCTTATGGTAAATGTACTGAACAGAATGTGTGTGATTCCCCTACTTGCAGAGCATTAAATGATGGTTGCGTTTCAACTTCAGACTGTTGCTTTACGCTGACATGTGAAGAGGGTACTTGTAGATGAATAAAAATTATAAAATATCAATCGCTTCTGATCACGCAGGTTTTGAGTTGAAAGAATTCCTCAAAAGCGAGCTTGCGTCAAAAAATTATGAGGTTTTTGATTTAGGAACTGATAGCAAAAATTCCGTTGATTACCCAGATTTTGCTGAAAAATTAGCCCTGCACATCAAAGATAAAAAATCAGATTTTGGAATTTTAATTTGTGGTTCTGGCATCGGAATTTCAATTGCCGCTAATAGATATAATCACATCAGAGCAGCTTTATGCAACAATCTAGAGGTAACAAAACTCGCCAGACAGCATAATAACGCAAATGTAATTTGCCTTGGTGCAAGATTTATTGATAATAAAATTGCATTAGAAATGGTGGAAGCTTTCTTCAATACTGAGTTTGAAGGTGGAAGACACACAGAAAGGGTTAGAAAATTATGCAACGCGAAATAATGGAATTTGATATTGTGATTGTTGGGGCGGGGCCAAGTGGCCTTTCATCAGCGATAAAACTTGCACAAATTTCAGCTGAAAAAAATCTTAATCTAAATATTTGCGTTGTTGAGAAAGGCTCAGAGGTTGGGGCTCATATTCTTTCTGGCAATGTGTTTGAAACCAAAGCTCTTGATGAATTAATCCCTGATTGGAAAGAAAAAAACGCCCCACTCAAAACAGAAGCAAAAGAGGATAATTTTCTTCTACTAACTAAGAAAAAACACTTCAAACTTCCAACGCCCCCTCAAATGCATAATAAGGGGAATTATATTATTTCTCTCGGGAATTTATGCAGGTGGCTTGCGGAGCAAGCCCAGAATTTAGGTGTGCAAATCTTCCCTGGTTTTGCTGCAAGTGAAGTTATTTATGATGAAACCGAAAGCAAAGTTCTTGGTATTATAACTGGTGATTTTGGCATTTCAAAAAATGGCGAGCATAAAGAATCTTATCAAGCAGGGGTAGAAATTCGTGCGAAATATACCATCTTTGCAGAGGGTTGCAGGGGCAGTTTAACCAAAAAACTTGAGAGGAAATTTGGCTTAAGAGATAACACAAACCCTCAAACTTACGCAATCGGCATTAAGGAATTATGGCGGATTAGCAAAGAAAAACATCAAGCTGGCAAAATAATTCATACAATCGGCTGGCCGATGGATTCTAAAACCTATGGTGGTTCATTTCTTTATCACCTTGATGAAGATACAATTTCAATCGGCTATGTTGTAGGGCTTGATTATAAAAACACTTATCTAAACCCTTTCAAAGAATTTCAGAGATTCAAACATCACCCTTATATTCAGCAAATTTTAGAAGGTGGGGAGCGAATTTGTTATGGTGCAAGAGCCTTAAATGAGGGCGGTTTGCAAGCAATTCCAAAACTCACTTTCAAAGGTGGTTGCTTGATTGGTTGCACAGCAGGCTTTTTGAATGTTCCGAAAATTAAAGGCACGCATACTGCTATGAAATCTGGAATGCTTGCCGCAGAAGCCATTATTGAAGCATTAGAAAATAATAATGAAGATATTTCATCTTATGAAGAAAAAATCAAAAAATCTTGGATTTATGAGGAGCTTTATAGAGCAAGAAATATTCGCCCTGCCTTCAAATTTGGTTTATGGTTTGGGTTAATTTATTCCGCGATAGATACTTATATTTTTCGTGGCAAAGCCCCTTGGACATTCAGCCACCACCCAGATTATAAGCAAACCAAAACAAAAGATGAATGCAAGCCGATTGAATATCCAAAACCTGATAATAAAATCAGTTTTGATTTACTTTCATCAGTTTATCTCTCTGGCACAAATCATGAGGAAGACCAGCCAGCACATCTTAAATTAACTGATATTTCAAAAGCGGTTGAATATAACCTCAAATATTATGATGCGCCAGAACAAAGATATTGCCCTGCTGGTGTTTATGAATACATCAAAGATGAAAAAGGCGATGATAAATTACAAATAAATGCCCAAAATTGTGTTCATTGTAAAACTTGTGATATAAAAGATGTAACACAAAATATAAATTGGCAAACCCCTGAAGGCGGTGGTGGGCCAAATTATCCAAATATGTAACTCTATTAAATCCCCTCTCGCGTTTACGGGGGAGGGTTAGGGTGGGGACACTTTATAAGTGCATCGCTTAAAAAAGTAATTTAATCATCATAATATTTCATTCCCGCGAAAGCGGGAATCCAAAATAAAGATAGATACCCGCTTTCGCGGGTATGAAGTAAAGGTGAATTTGGTATATACTTTATAACGCAATTTAGTAAAAAAATATTTTTATGAAATTTAGTAAATTTTTTCTAGTAATCGGCTTTCTTTTGCTTGGTTTTATCTGCTACAAACTTTTTGTAATGTATCAGATGATGAATTTTAAGCCACCTCAAATGCCGCCAATGCCAGTACAGGTTTATGAGGCAAAGCAAATTAAAATCAGAAATTTTAAAGATTTTTCCGGCAAATTAGAAGCAGTTGAAAAAGCAGAAATTCGCCCGCAAATCTCTGGTAAAGTTGAAAAAATTCTTTTCAAAGAAGGTGATTTTGTTGAGAAAGGCGAAAAATTATTTAATATAAATTCTAGCCTATATAATTCTCAATTATCTCAAGCACAAGCAAGTTATAATCTTGCTTTTAATGATTTTCAAAGGGCTGAAAAATTACTCAAAATTGGTGGCGTTTCTAAAAAGGAATATGAAGAAAAGTTAAGTGCAAAAAATCAAGCCTTCGCAAATTTAACTAATGCAAAATTGAATAAAGAATATTCTGATGTTGTAGCACCTATATCGGGCAAAGTCGGCAGAGCGGAAATTGTAGTTGGTAATTTGGTTGATCCTATGGCGAATCAAATTCTTACTAACATAATCAATGATAAAAAACTTTACGCGGAGTTTGATATTGATGAAAATAATTATTTAGAATTCATTAATAAAAATCGTAAAAAGAAAAAAATTAAAGTCCGAATTTTTACAGATAGTAATAAAACCAAGGGTTACAGGGGGTATATAACTTCTTTTGATAATCAAATTAATGACTTAACTGGCACAATAAGGGCAAGGGCAGTTTTAAGGAATAAATCAAGAAATTTACTTTCAGGGCAGTATGTAAAAGTTCGTCTTTTAAGCCCTGTTAAAGAAAAGGTGATAGTTATTCCAGAAGGTGCAGTTGGCACAGATCAAAATAAAAAATTTGTTTTTATTGTTGATAAAAATAACAAGGTTGAGTATCGCCCAGTGGAAGTTGGGCAAGCCCTTGAAAATGGCTTAAAAATTATAAATTCCGGCTTAAAAAAGGGTGAAAAAATTATTACCTCAAGCACTCTTATGCTCCGCCCCGGTGCAGAAGTAAAGCCTTCTAACTGAGAACCAATTATATGAATATTTCAAAATTCTTCATAGATAGGCCGATTTTTGCAAGTGTGATTTCACTTTTGATATTTATTTTAGGTGCAATTTCTATTCCGCAATTACCGGTTTCTGAATATCCAGAAGTTGTGCCGCCTTCAGTGGTGGTGAATGCATTTTATCCGGGAGCTAGCCCAAAGGTTATCTCTGAAACCGTTGCCACACCTTTGGAAGAACAGATTAATGGCGTTGAGAATATGCTGTATATGAATTCGCAAGCGACTTCTGATGGTAGGCTAACACTAACTGTTACTTTCAAACTCGGCACTGATGCTGATCTCGCCCAGCAATTAGTTCAGAATCGAGTTACTCAAGCCCTGCCAAGGCTTCCAGAAGATGTAAAAAGGCTTGGTATTACAACAGTTAAATCCTCACCAGATTTAACAATGGTTGTACATTTATTTTCACCTAATGATAGATATGATAGCTTATATCTAAGGAATTACGCCATTTTGAATGTTAAAGATAGAATCAAAAAAATTTCTGGCATTGGACAGGTTGAGATTTTTGGTGGCGGAGATTATGCGATGCGAATTTGGCTAAATCCTAAGAAAATTTCTGCTAGAAATTTATCAGTGCAAGAAGTTATTGGTGCAATTCAGGAGCAAAATATCCAAGCTGCAGCTGGGATAATCGGGGCTTCACCTTCTGAAAATCTTGAATTACAACTAACCATTAATGCACAAGGTAGGCTTCAAAATGTTGAGGATTTTGAGGAAATCATAATAAAAAGCGATGAAAATGGAACTCTTACAAAGCTAAAAGATGTGGCAAGAATTGAGCTTGGTGCTGCTGATTATTCGCTTCGTTCTCTACTCAATAATAAACCTGCGATTGGTATTGCAATTTTTCAGATGGCTGGTTCAAATTCTATTGAAATCTCTGATAATGTTCGTGCTGAGATGAAAAAACTGCAAAAATCTATGCCAGAAGGCGTTACCTATGACATAGTGTATGACCCAACAACTTTTGTGCGTGATTCAATAAAAGCAGTAATCTCAACTCTTTTAGAGGCAGTTCTTTTAGTTGTTATTGTGGTTATAGTTTTCTTGCAAACTTGGCGAGCTTCAGTAATTCCGCTACTTGCAGTGCCTGTTTCTATTGTTGGAACATTTGCTTTGCTACATTTTTTTGGGTTTTCTATCAATGCACTTTCATTATTTGGCTTGGTGCTTGCGATTGGAATTGTGGTAGATGATGCAATCGTTGTAGTTGAAAATGTTGAACGGAATATTGAAACTGGCTTAAGCCCTAAAGAAGCCACTTACAAAGCAATGCAGGAAGTTAGCGAACCGATTATCGCAATTTCATTAACACTTTGTGCAGTGTTTATTCCGATTGCATTTATTACTGGCTTAACAGGGCAGTTTTATAAACAATTTGCTTTAACAATTGCAATTTCAACTATAATTTCTGCGATAAATTCCCTAACCTTAAGCCCTGCCCTATGTGCAATTTTGCTGAAAGGACATCACGAAGAAAAAGATGGTTTAACCAAATTTATGGAAAAAACTTTCGGCAGATTTTTCAACTGGTTTAATGGTTTTTTCAAAAGTGCATCGGATAGTTATTCCAATTCAGTAACCTATGTAGTTGGCAGAAAATCTATATTCTTAGTGATTTATCTGGTTTTAATTTTTGTAACTTATGTTGGGTTTAAGATAGTTCCAGCTGGGTTTGTGCCAGCACAAGATAAGCAATATTTAGTTGGTTTTGCTCAACTTCCAGATGGCTCAACGCTTGATAAAACTGAGGCTGTAATTAAAAAAATGTCTGATATTGCCTTAAAAGAAGAAGGTGTTGAAAGTGCAATCGCATTCCCTGGATTATCAATAAACGGCTTCACGGTTAGCTCAAGTGCTGGTATCGTGTTTGTATCGCTAAAACCATTTGATGAAAGAAAAAGAGGAGATTTATCAGGTTTTGCAATCTCACAAAAATTACAGCAGAAATTTTTTGGCATTCCAGAAGCCTTCATCGCAATCTTCCCGCCACCACCAGTTATGGGGCTAGGCACAATTGGTGGCTTCAAACTTCAAATTGAAGATAAGGCCGATAAAGGTTATGAGGAGCTTGATAAAATTACCAAGGAAGTTATCGGCAAAGCCTATCAAACGCCCGAACTTGCTGGAATTTTCTCAAGTTATAAAATTAATGTTCCGCAATTAAAAGTTGATGTTGATAGAGATAAAGCCAAAAAACTCGGGCTTTCCATCACAGATATTTACAACACGATGCAATTTTATCTCGGCTCAATTTATGTAAATGACTTCAACAAATTCGGCAGAACTTACCAAGTTATTGCTCAAGCGGATTCTGAATTTCGCTCTCGCAAGGAAGATATTATGCACCTCAAGCTGAAGAATAACAAAGGTGAAATGGTGCCACTTAGCTCAGTGGTTACAATATCTGAAAGTTATGGCCCTGAAAGCTCATCACGCTATAATGGCTATCGCTCAGCGGATATAAATGGCGGTGCAAATTTTGGCTTTTCTTCTGGGCAAGCGGAAGCTGCAATCACCAAAATTCTTGATGAAACACTGCCAAAAGGTATGGAATTTGAGTGGACAGAATTAACCTATCAGCAAATTTTAGCAGGCAATACAGCAATTTTAATATTCCCGCTTTGCGTGCTATTTGTGTTTATGGTGCTTGCCGCGCAATATGAAAGCTTAAAATTACCCTTCGCAATAATTCTAATTGTGCCAATGTGCTTGCTTTCTGCTATTCTTGGCATTTGGCTTTGGGGGGGCGATAATAATATTTTTACGCAAATTAGCTTGTTTGTTTTAGTTGGGCTTGCCTGTAAAAATGCGATATTAATTGTTGAATTTGCCAATGAATTAGAACATCAAGGTAGAAGCACTATTGAGGCGATTTTAGAAGCGTGCAAACTTCGCTTAAGACCAATTTTAATGACATCTTTTGCATTTATTATGGGTGTGTTACCGCTAGTTTTATCAAGTGGTGCAGGTTCAGAAATGAGGCAAGCTATGGGCGTTGCAGTGTTTTCAGGAATGCTAGGGGTTACATTCTTTGGGCTTTTTTTAACACCAATTTTTTATGTTGTTTTGAGGGGAATTGGCAAAAAATTTAAGAATTAAAATGATAAACAAAATTAAAATATTACTTTTATCTTCGCTGTTTTTGGTGGGTTGTGATTTATCGCCAGAATATAAAATTCCAGAAACTAACTTCCCTAATAAATTCAAAAGTGAAGAAGAAGTTGCACCATTTACTGAAGCTCAAAAAAGCTCTTGGAAGCAAGCTGAACCCTCAGATAAATTTCCTCGCGGAGAATGGTGGAAAATTTTTGAAGATGAAAATCTAAATAAAATTCAGCAAGAATTTTTATCAAATAATTTAGATATAAAAATTTTAGAGGCTAAAACTAAACAAGCTAGAAGCTCTATTGATGTTGTTTCTTCTGAGTTTTTCCCTGATTTTTCAGTTAATTCTGGTGTAACAAGGCAAAAATTAAATAGTCAAACTTTTGGGTTTCCAGCACCTGCCATCAAGCCGTTTTCAGTTTATTCAGCAGGCTTTGGGTTGGATTATGAAATAGATTTATTCGGCAAGGTTTTTACCAAAATGCGTTCTATAGATGCAGAATATAACGCTTTTGAAAATGATAAGGAATCTATAAAACTCGCTTTGCAAGCTGATGTTACGCAATATTACATCACCTTAAAATCACTAGATGAAGAATTAAAACTCACGCAAGAAAATATAAATTTAAGGCAGGAAAACCTGAATATCAGTAATAAAAAACTTGAATTAGGTGCAATAAATAAACTTGATTTAGCCAGAGATGCAATCAGCTTGAACACAGAAATTGCAAGGCTTTCACAAGTAAAACAAGCAAGAAGTGAAGTTGAAAACGCCTTACTTGTTATGCTTGGCAAAAACCCTTCAAATTTCATTCTTGATAAATCAAATTCTGAAATTAATCCACCGCAAATTCCGCCTTATTTACCTTCTAAATTGCTAGAAAGAAGGCCAGATGTTGCCAGTGCTGAGAGAAAATTATATTCTGCAAATGAAATGATTGGTTTTGCAAGAGCGGCGTTTTTTCCAAGCATCAGCCTAACCAGCAATGCAGGCTTGCAATCAACCTCTTTAAGTGATGTGATGCAATGGTCTAACAGAGTTTGGAGCATTGCACCCATGATTAATTTCCCAATTTTTGAAGGGGGGAGAACCCTTGCAAACTTAGAAAAAAACAAAGCTATTTTTGATGAAGCAAACGCAAATTATCGCAAGCAGGTTTTGGTTGCCTTCAAAGATGTTGAGGATAGTTTATCACTTGTTTCAACCTCTGATAAGCAATTATCAGTAAGCAAAAATTCACTTAAAGTAGCAAGGGAATCTCTTGAAATTATGAGGAAAAAATTCACTCTTGGCGATATAAGCAAATTTGAATTTAACGACGCAAAAATCTCTTATAACAATATCAAAATTGTTGAAACCCAAGCTAAAAGAGGCCGTCTCAACGCCTCAGTTCAGCTAATCCGTGCATTGGGTGGCGGTTTTGCGGTAGAGTAAACTACTCCTCAACGCTTGCAATGGCTGCGATGTTTAAGATATCTGAAACGCTTGCGTTCATAGGAACAATTTGTGCAGGCTTATCAAAACCATGCAGAACTGGCCCAATCAAAGTGCCACCACCTAATTCACGAAGCATTTTGCCAGAGATATTTGCCGCCTCAAGAGAAGGCATAATCAAGCAATTTGCAGATGCTTTTAGGTTGGTTGGATATAATTTTAGAAGTTCATCATTAAGTGCAACATCTGGCGTTAAATCACCATCAAATTCAAATTTAACTTTTTTGCCTTCCAAAATTTTGAGGGCATCTTTGATAGTTTTAGATTTCTCATGATTTGGGTTGCCAAAATTAGAATATGAAAGAAGTGCCGCACGAGGTTCTTCACCCATTTTCTTAGCGAGTTCCGCAGTTGCTATTGCAATTTGAGCTAATTGTTCAGCATCTGGATTCACATGAACAGCCGTATCAGAAATGAATATCGTTTTATTATTCGCACCAACCGCAATGGTAGTTCCGAAGACTCTTTCACCCTTCTTAGCACCAATAACTTGCATTAGAGTTTTTAGGCAAGAGCTGTAACTTCTTGTTAAACCAGTGATTAAAATATCGCCCTCACCTTTTGCAAGCAGAACTGATGCGAAAACATTTCTATCATTTCTGATTTCACGATTGCAATCTCTTTTGAGATAACCTTTGCGAGCGAGTTTTTTATATAAGAAATCAACATATTTTTCGCTAACTTCATTTTTGTAAGCGTTAACAACTTTGACATCTTTAAGTTTTTTCGCACCAAGTTTTTTGGCTTGCTCTTCAATCTTTTCCTCACGGCCAACAAGAATAACCTTACCATAACCGCTTTCAACCCATTGCATTGCTGCACGAATTGTAACTTCCTCCTCACCCTCTGCAAATATAACAGTTTTTGGATTATTACGAAGTTTTTTATAGATTAAACTTAGAACATTTGCAGTTGGGTTTAGCCTTCCTGCAAGCTCGCGTTTATAGCCTTCCCAATCAGTAATTTTCTTACGAGCAACCCCAGTTTTGATAGCCGCTTTTGCAACTGCTACTGGAATTGTTGAAATTAAGCGTGGATCAAACGCTGAAGGGATAATATAATTTGGCCCAAATTCCATATCAGTTCTTTTAACTGCCGCTATAACTTCAAGCGGAACAGCCTCTCTTGCAAGCTCAGCTAAGGCTTCAGCGGCTGCAACTTTCATTTCTTCATTGATGGTGCTAGCTTGAACATCTAACGCACCACGGAAAATATAAGGGAAACCAAGAACATTATTCACTTGGTTTGGATAATCCGATCTGCCAGTAGCCATAATCGCATCACCACGCACTTCAGCTACTTCTGCTGGGGTAATTTCAGGATCTGGATTTGCCATTGCGAAAATTATCGGGTTTTTCGCCATTGATTTTACCATCTCTTTAGTAACTGCACCTTTGCCAGCGAGACCATAGAACGCATCAGCGTTTGTCATTGCATCTTCAAGGGTTCTATCAGTGGTTTCAATAGCGTGCTTTTCCTTCCATTCATTCATTCCTTTAGTTCTGCCTTTGTAAATAACCCCTTCCCTATCCACTAAAAGTGCTTGTTTTAAGCCCATTCTTTTAACGAGTTCTAAGCAGGCAATACCAGCCGAACCAGCACCAAGAACAACTAATTTCATATCAGAGAGCTTTCTGCCGGTAAGATGTGCCGCATTGATAAGGGCTGCGGCTGTAACAATCGCAGTGCCGTGCTGATCATCGTGGAATACAGGTATATCCATCAATTCTTTGAGTTTATTCTCAATAATAAAGCAATCAGGGGCTTTGATATCTTCTAAATTAATACCACCCCAGCTTGGCCCAAGATAACGAACACAATTTATAAATGCTTCTGGATCAGTAGTATCAACTTCAACATCAACTGAGTCAATATCAGCAAAACGCTTGAATAGAACGGATTTACCTTCCATAACTGGCTTTGAAGCTAACGCACCGAGATCACCCAAGCCAAGAATAGCCGTTCCATTAGAAACTACCGCTACATAATTGCCTTTTGCCGTGTATTTATATGCGTTTGCAGGGTCATCAGCGATTTCATGAACTGGTGCTGCAACACCCGGAGAATAAGCCAAGGCTAAATCTCTTTGTGTTAAAAGTGGCTTAGTAGGTGCAAGTGCAACCTTACCCGGTTTGCCAGTTTCGTGGAATTTTAATGCTTCTGGATTGGTATATCTTTGTTCCGTCATATAGTATGGTTTATGGTTGATAGTTGATGGTTTATCGTAATTTTTTTAATCCGCTGAAAATATAGGGAAAAATATTTTTTTCAAGCTATGTTATATTAACGATTTGTTAATTAGGTTCACTCTAATAATTGCAACAATATTTAAGGCAATAAATCTTTGATTAGCTCACTTTTGAAAAATTAATGTTTTTTTTCCTGAAGAATGTATAATAGCCTAGTTTTGGGATATTTTAGAGAAATTAAATGCAACCATATCAGCTTAAAAACCTTATCTTACTTGGAGTTATCCTTGGTTTTGTAGCTCTTATATTCTCATATGGCTCACTTGTTGGCAGTATGATAATTTATAATGGCGGGCAGAAAACTAGAGCTTACATATCTGAACATGGCCCTTCAAACTCATATAAAAGATTTTTAGGCGTATATTTTCAGCTTGCTAAAATTTATGCAACTGAATCTCATAGGTTAAACCCCGAAGATAAATCTAAAATCCAAAAAACACTTTTTTATCCGCCATTATCGGCGATTGCTTTATTTGGGCTTTTATTATTTGTAGTGCGCGCACCAATCTCAGATTTCCGGCCTTTCCAGCCGCCTGAAAAACTCCATGGTGATGCAAAATGGGCGAGCGAAAATGATATTCGCAAAGCTGGCCTTCGTGCTAAAAAAGGCTTGCTACTTGGTAATACTGGCAGAGGATATTTAACCGCAGATGGGTTTCAGCATATTTTATTATTCGCACCAACTGGTTCTGGTAAAGGTGTTGGCTTTGTAATTCCAAACTTGCTTTATTGGGAACAATCAATGGTTTGCCACGATATTAAATTAGAAAATTTTGAGCTAACTTCTGGCTATCGCAGAAAAATGGGGCAGAAAGTTTATCTTTGGAATGCAGCAAGCCCTAGTGGTATAACCCATTGCTACAATCCACTTGACTGGGTTTCAAGAGAAATGGGTCAGATGGTTGATGATGTGCAGAAAATCTCAAATCTCCTTCTTCCTGAGCAAGAATTTTGGAATAATGAAGCACGCTCTCTATTTGTGGGTGTTGCTTTATATCTACTGGCTGTGCCTGAGAAAATCTGCTCATTTGGTGAAGTTGTCCGAACATTAAGAAGTGATGATGTTACTTATAATTTAGCCGTTGTGCTTGATACACTTGGCAAGCAAATTCACCCCGTATCATATATGAATATTGCAGCCTTCTTGCAGAAGGCTGATAAAGAGAGATCCGGCGTAATTTCAACCCTAAACTCAGGGCTAGAGCTTTGGGCAAACCCTTTAATTGATGCCGCAACCGCAACTTCTGATTTTGATTTTAATAGATTCAAAAAAGATAAAATCTCAGTTTATGTGGGCTTAACCCCTGATAACATTGAGCGTCTAAAGCCCTTAATGCAGATTTTCTATCAGCAGGCAGCACAAATTTTAACAAAGCATATGCCAAAACCTGATGAACCGCACGGCGTTTTATTTATGATGGATGAGTTTCCAACTTTGGGCGAAATGATAATTTTCAAGCAAGGTATAGCATATTTTCGTGGTTATAGGGTGCGTTTATTCTTAATTATTCAAGATACAGAACAGCTTAAAGATATTTATGAGGAAGCTGGAATGAACTCCTTCCTAGCCAACGCCACTTATCGTATTACATTTGCGGCGAACACTTTTTCAACCGCTGAGATGATTTCAAAAGTTGTGGGAAATAAAACGGTGAAACAAATCTCAAGAAACGCCCCAATATTCCTTGATCTTAACCCTGCATCTCGTTCAAAACATATTTCTGAAACTCAAAGAGCCTTATTGCTACCGCAGGAAGTTATGAATCTTCCAAAAGAACAGCAAATTATATTAGTGGAATCATCACCGCCAATAAAAACCAAAAAGATTTTCTATTTCAAAGATCCATTCTTTACAAAAAGATTATTACCTCAAACGGAAGTTCCACAACAAGAGCCTTACGACCCTAAAAATGTTGGTAAGAAAAAAGAGAAAGTAGCTGACCCTTCAAATGATGACCCAGTTGAAGATGAAACGAAAGATAAATCAAAAGAAAAGCCTAAGAAATGAAAATTTTTGAACTTTACATATTAAAAAAAATCTTCTGGCCGTTTGTTATTATAACGCTTGGAATCACAGGCATTGCTTGGCTTTCCCAGTCTTTGCGTTTCATTGATTTAATTGTAAATAAAGGGCTAAGTATTGGCACTTTTTTATATATCACAATTCTTATTATTCCCTCTTTAATGTGGGTGATAATTCCAATAAGTTTGTTTATTTCAATTGTATATTCTTATAACAAAATCACCTCTGAAAGTGAGCTTATAGTGCTTAAAACTTCTGGAATTGATAATAATGGCCTCATAAAACCAGCAGTAATTTTTGCTCTTATTTGCACTATTTTAAGTTATTCAATAGCATTTTATTTACTGCCAAAATCTTACAGAGAATTTAAGGATTTACAGAATTTTATTAGAAATAATTATGCATCAATTTTGCTTCAAAATGGTGTATTTTCTTCACCAACAAAGGGTTTAACCATCTATATTAAAGATAAAGATTTCCAAGGAAATTTTTTAGGATTATTTGCAAATGATGAAAGAAGGCCAGATAAAAAAATCACCGTAATGGCACAAGAAGGGGAGTTAATAAGCACACAGAAAGGCCCTGTTTTTGAACTTAGAAACGGCACGCATCTTGAATATTCCAATCAAAATAATCAACTTGCAGTGCTTCATTTTGATAAATATAATTTGCAATTAAGCCCTTTCAAAGAGGCGGTGAATAATAAAAGATGGCGAGAGCCTCAAGAAAGATTTTTAGATGAATTATTCGCACCAAATGATTCTGATGATATCCAGAAAAGTAAATTAGAAACTGAAGGCCATTATAGAATTTCTTGGCCAATATTTAATGTTTTGCTGGCCTTGCTTGCAATCTCACCATTTTTAACTGGTAATTTCAGCCGCAGGGGGCATACAAAAAAAATAATTCTCACTGCTGTAATTGCTGTTTTGTTTTTGATTGCATCAATATCTCTTAAAAATATTGCCCATAAATCGCAGATATTAAATATCTTAATGTATGTGAATAATTTTGTGGGAATTTACTTTTGCTATCTGCTAATCAATAATAAGGTTAGCGTTGATTTGAATAAATTATCCAAAGGCTTAAGAGTTGTTAGGAAATAGGGTTCAGAAAAATTTACTAAAATTATACGCTCTTAAACTCAAATTGTCACCCCGCATTTATTGCGGGGTGACATTATCTAGCATGATTAAGAAAATTGTAGAAATTTCTACAAAATACAAATCTCATCATCTTCATCAATTTCTGGGCTGTGGCCTGAGGCTACCATTTCCTTGATGATTTGCTCATTAATATTATTTAGAGCAAGTTTATAAGCAACTTTTATTGCGTTTGCAAAACCAACTTCATCAGTACCACCATGGCTTTTAACCACAATTCCATTTAGCCCTAAGAACATTGCACCATTATAACTCCTTGGATCCATTTTCTTCTTAATCTTAGCAATTGCTGGGGCTGCAACTAAAGCACCAAGCATTCCAAAAGGTGAAGATTTAATGGTTTGTTTGATTGTATTTGCAATAAATTTTGAAGTTCCCTCAGCGGTTTTAAGGGCAATATTGCCAGTAAATCCATCAGCAACTATAACATCAACCGTTCCAGCATTAATATCATTACCCTCAACAAAGCCGTAATAATTGAGGTCAATTTCACTTTCTTCAATTAATGATGAGGCGAGGCGAAGTGTTTCGTGTCCTTTACTTTTTTCAGTGCCAACATTTAGTAAGCCGATGCTTGGTCTTGCAAGCCCAAGAACCGCCCTTGCAAAAGCATTTCCCATCACCGCGAATTCAAATAGATTTTCAGCATCACAATGGATATTCGCACCCAGATCTAAAACAATGCAATAACCTTTTATAGTTGGCAGAATTCCACCTATTGCAGGCCTATCTATACCGGGTAAAGTTTGCAGAACAAATTTAGATAAAGCCATTAAAGCACCCGTATTTCCAGCAGAAACTATTGCGTCAGCTTCTTTGGCTTTCACGGCATTAATAGCCATATACATACTTGAGTTTTTACCCTTACGAAGTGCATTTGAGGGTTTTTCGTCAGAGGTGATAAATTCTTCCGTATGAATGATCTTACAAATTTCTTGCAGGCTAGAAAATTTCGCCATTATTGGCATAATTTTCTTTTTATTGCCGTAAATTTTGAAATTAATATTTTTCAAAGTTTTAGAAGCAATATAAGCACCCTCTATCACTAAATCAGGGGCTTTATCACCCCCCATTGCATCAAGTGAAATGGTAACAATATTATTGCTTGCTATGTTCTTTACAGAATTTCCTGCCAATTCAGACATTAGAAAAATTTAAGTGAGAATAAAAACTTAATGGAAAAATTTACCAATAAGGCAAGAAAAAACTGAATTAGTTAGCAGATTTTATATCTTGTGATTCTTCTGTTGAAGCTCTTTTGAAGATAATTTGCTTACCTTTGTAATAGCCATCAGCCGTTATGTGGTGTGATAAACCGAACTCACCAGTTGTTTTATTTTCAATGATGTTTTGCTTGCTTAAAGCATCATGACTTCTTCTCATGTTTCTTCTTGAAGGGGAAGTTTTCTTTTTAGGAACTGCCATTTTGAACCTCTGTTAATTTCTTTTTGTAATTTCTAAATTTACCTTTATAAAACTAAAAAATTATAAATTGTGGTAAATGTTTTTGGGCTAATAACCTAGAAAAATAATAAAATCTAGTAAAAAATGATTAAAAAATTCAATATTCTATTAGTTATCCTTGTTTTTCAGCTTGTAAGTGCCTGTAGTGATGACCTTGACAATAGGGGCTATGTTACCAAATTCTCTGATTTTACAAAGATAGAAACGGGCGTTTCAACTAAAGATGAGGTGGAAAGCCTACTTGGTTCGCCAACTACAAAATCTCTTTATGGTAAAGAGGAATGGATATATTTAGGCTCTGAAGTTACTAAGGAAACCTTCTTTGAACCAGAAGTTAAAAATTACGAGGCCTATATTATTACATTTAATTCAGATGATGTTGTTGAAAAAATAGCTAAGAGAGATGAAAATTCACTTAAAGAGATTGAAATTTCTGATGATACAACAGCAACTGGTGGTAGCAAAGTTACTGTAATTCAGCAATTGCTTGGCAATTTAGGTAAATTTGATGCAACAGGCAGTGGCCCAAGAAGTGCTGGCGTTCTGGGTGGCGGCAGATAAAAACCATCAACAATAAACAATCAACCAAAAACTGAGAAAATGGCTAATTTAACAAGATTTTATGATGTTCGTGAATATTTATTTACCTCTGAATCGGTTTCAGAAGGCCACCCTGACAAAGTAGCTGATCAAATTTCTGATGCGATATTAGATGAGTATCTCAAGCAAGATCCATATTCACGCGTTGCGGTTGAAACTCTCTGCACTACAAATAAAGTTGTTTTGGCTGGTGAAGTTCGTGCGCCACAAATTTCAAAATCTCGCATTGAGGAAGTTGTTAGAAATGTAGTAAAAAATATCGGTTATGAGCAAGATGGATTTAACTGGCAAAATTTAGAGATTGAAAACCTTATCCACGGCCAATCAGCTGATATTGCGAGAGGCGTTGACGCACAAGGCGGTGCAACCGAAGGTGCTGGCGATCAAGGGCTTATGTTCGGTTATGCTTGTAGAGAAACTGAAGTTTTAATGCCTTCGGCAATTTATTATTCTCACAAAATTTTACAGCTGATTTTTGATGATATTAAATCTGGAAAACTAAAAGGTTTAGGGCCTGATGCTAAAAGCCAAGTAACCGTAAAATATAGAGGAAATGACCCAGTGGGCGTGCATTCTGTAGTGGTTTCAATTCAACATCATAAAGATATTTCTTTGAGCCAAGTTAAGGAATTAATTTATCCATACATCAAAAAAGCATTGCCAGAAGAATGGAAAATCCCTGAAGGTGAGCTTTACATTAACCCAACAGGCCAGTTTATAATTGGTGGGCCTGATGGTGATACAGGCTTGACTGGCAGAAAGATTATTGTTGATACTTACGGCGGATACGCCCCACATGGTGGTGGTGCGTTTTCAGGTAAAGACCCTACAAAAGTTGATAGAAGTGCAGCTTATCTTGCAAGATATATCGCAAAAAATGTTATCGTTGCCGGCTTTGCGAATGCTTGTACAATTCAGCTTGCCTATGCAATTGGTGTTGCGAAGCCACTTTCATTCTATGTTAATATGCATAATACGGGTAATATTAATGAATATAAATTGCAGGAAATAATTGAAAAATCAATTGATGCAACACCTTGGGGCTTAAGGCAACATCTTAAACTACACGCACCAATTTACTTGCCAACGGCAACTTATGGGCATTTTGGTAGAACGCCAACTAAAGAAGGACATTTCACTTGGGAAGCAACTGACCTTGCTGAACAATTCAAAAAACTGGCTTAACTAGGCTGAACTTCCTCTATTTTCTTAGCAACTGCAACCATTGCCGGCCTTAAAATGCGTTCTTTAAGCGTATAACCTGCGTGAATTAACTGGGCAATTGTTCCATCTTCAAACTCATTGGTTGGAATTTGTACCACCGCTTGGTGAAATTTATAATCAAATTTTTCGCCGTTATTTGGGGCAATTCGCTCAATACCATATTTATTAAAAATATTTTTAACCTCATTATAAGTAAGGTTTAACCCCTCAATAATACTTTTATACACTTCATCTTCGTGGTTTGGAATTGAATCAAAAGCACGATTCAAATTTTCAAGAACTACAATCATATCATTCGCAAAAGCGGTAATGGCATATTCCCTAGTATCTTTGATTTCCTTAGCGTTTCTTGCACGCATATTTTGCATCTCCGCGAGCAAGCGAAGGTTTTTATCTTCAAGCTCTTTTACTTTATCTTCTAAAGAAATTTCAGGCTCTGGTGTAATTTCTGATGCGATTTTTTCAGCCTCTTGCTGAGCTTCTTGCGATAAATTTTCTTCAATTTTATTTTCTGCTTTCTGAGACATATGAAAATTATATATTATTTTATTTAATAATGGCTATTTAGTGTTAATTAAACCTAATTTCAAGACGAGTATATGAATTTTATTCTAAATAGAGCCTCTGGCAGAAAATTTGATGAATTAAGAGAAGTAAAAATTGAAAAAAATACCTCTGAATATGCTGAGGGCAGTTGCATTATATCATTTGGTAAAACAAAACTTATATGCACCGCAAGCATTGACGAAAAAACCCCACCCTTCCTCAGAAACACAGGCAAAGGCTGGGTAACTGCTGAATATGGAATGTTACCTCGCTCAACCCATAGCAGAATGGAAAGAGAGGCCGCAAAAGGCAAGCAATCTGGCAGAACCATTGAAATCCAGCGATTAATAGGCAGAAGCCTTAGGGCTGTTATGGATTTATCAAAGCTCGGTGAAAGGCAAATTATAATTGATTGCGATGTTATAAATGCAGACGGCGGCACTAGAACCGCTGCTATAACTGGCGGATTTATTGCCTTACAACAAGCGGTTCAAAAATTACTTAATAAAAGAGTTCTTAAAGAAAACCCAATTTTAGATAGTGTTTCTGCTATTTCCTGCGGAATTTATAATAATGTCGCGATTTTAGATTTGGAATATTCTGAAGATGTAGATGCACAAGTTGATGCAAATTTTATTATCACTGGCAGTGGTAAAATGGTTGAAATCCAATGCACTGGCGAGGAGGCAAGCTTTACTGAAGATGAATTTAATCAGCTTCTAACCCTTGCAAAAAAAGGCTGTGCAGAACTAAAAATTTTGCAGAATTAACAAACCAAATCTATTGCATAATTGCAATTAAATTGCTATCAAGCCACCATAAATTTAGTTAAATTATGTCTAAGAAGAAATCTATTCTACAAACTCCATTTACATCTGTTTATGAGGAGTGCGGAGTTTTTGGAATTTGTGGTAGTTCTGATGCAGCAGCCCATACAGCACTTGGGCTTCACGCCCTGCAACATAGGGGGCAGGAAGCCGCAGGGATAGTTTCTTGCGAGACAAATTCTGATAGATCACTTTCTAATTTTCACCATCATCACGCAAGGGGTAAAGTTGGGGATAATTTTGGTTCAGCGGATATAATTGATAAGCTCAAAGGCTTCTCAGCGTTGGGGCATAATAGATATTCCACAACAGGCGGTTCAGTAAATGTAGCGAATATTCAGCCTTTACTTGCGGAACTTAGCTTTGGAGCGTTGGCACTTGCTCATAATGGAAACCTCACAAATGCTGGAATTTTAAGGAAAAGGCTAATTTCTGAAGGCTCAATTTTTAGAACCACAATGGATACTGAAGTTGTGATTCACCTAATGGCAAAATCTGGCAAGAATAATACTAAAGATGCATTAATTGAAGCACTAAAATATGTTGAAGGCGGATATGCTTTTATCGTGCTTGATAAAGATTATCTAATTGGCGTTAGAGACCCTAATGGAATAAGGCCTTTGATGTTTGGCAAAGTTGGGGATTCTTATATGTTTGCATCTGAAACTTGTGCTTTTGATATTATAGGCGGGGAACATATTAGAGATGTGAAAGAAGGTGAAATGATTGTA
>JANRLM010000084.1 GCA_033762595.1 Rickettsiales bacterium | reverse complement strand
ACTTATTCTTCTTCAATAAATTTTAATGCGGAAGATTTTGCTGATTATTTATTTGCTAACTATAATTTTCTAAACCAACCTGAGATTCAAAAAGATAGAAATTCCGCACTTTATATCCGCAAGCCAGACGCTAAAATTCCTGTAAATGTTACCAAGATTTCATAGCAGAGCCTAGCGAAGTAATTGTAAAAAAATTTTAATCCCTTATAAAATTTAGTTTGCAAGATAAACCAAAACAAAAAGGTAAAAAGTGTTTGATAAATTAACAGAAAATATTTCTTCAATATTCGGCAAGCTGAAGGGCAGGGGGCTGCTTCGTGAAGAAGATATTAATATCGCAATGCGTGAAATTAGAATCGCCTTGCTTGAAGCAGATGTTGCTTTACCTGTGGTCAAAGATTTTATTGAAAAAGTGAAATCAAAAGCCATCGGTGAGGAAGTTATAAAAAGTGTTTCACCTGCACAAATGGTGGTGAAAATTGTTAATGATGCCTTAATTGAAACGCTTGGAAATTCAGAGGAAAGTGAACTTAATCTCTCTACTACTCCACCGGCAATTATTCTATTTGCTGGTTTGCAAGGTTCTGGCAAAACTACATCGTCAGGTAAAATTGCTGGTTTGCTTAAGAAAAAGCAAGGCAAGAAAGTCCTACTTGCTTCGCTTGATATTTATCGCCCTGCAGCGCAAAAGCAGTTGGAAATTTTAGCTAAACAAGTTGAAGTTGATTCCTTGCCAATTATAGAAGGGCAGAAGCCTCTAGAGATAACAAAGCGTGCCATAAGTGAGGCAAAGCTTGGTGCTTACGATATTCTAATTCTTGATAGTGCCGGCAGAAGCCATATTGACGCAAGCCTAATGCAAGAATTAATTGAAGTCAAAAACTTCGCAAACCCTATTGAAACATTGCTTGCAGTTGACGCAATGACTGGTCAAGATGCGGTGAATATCGCCAAAGAATTTAATGAAAAGGTTGGTGTTACAGGCGTTGTAGTTACTAGAATGGATGGTGATGCAAGGGGGGGTGTGGCACTTTCAATGCGACATATAACTGGCAAGCCAATTAAATTTATCGGCACAGGTGAAAAATTATCTGAGATTGATTATTTTAATGCCGAAAGGGTTGCTGGCAGAATTCTTGGAATGGGCGATATTGTTGCATTAGTTGAAAAAGCTCGTGAGCAGATTAATGTTGAAGATGCTGAAAAATTCGCACAAAAATTGCAAAAAGGCGTGTTTGATTTGAATGATTATTATCGCCAAATTAAGCAAATTCAAAAGATGGGCGGTTTTTCATCGATGATGAGTTTGATGCCGGGTTTATCGCAATTCAAAGATAAAGTTGATGAAATTGGCGTTGATAATAAAATCTTCAAAAGCCAGCTTGCAATTATAGATTCAATGACGAAGCAAGAGAGGAAATTTCCAAAGCTTCTCAACGCTTCCAGAAAACGAAGGGTTGCAAAAGGCTCTGGCACTAATGTTCAAGAGATTAACCAACTCTTAAAGCAGTTTGAGCAAATGCAAAAAGCGATGAAGCAATTTAAGGGCGGTGGGCTTCTCAAAAAAATGGGTATGATGAAAAATTTCGCCAAAATGGGCGGTGGAATGCCTGATTTGTCTTCAATGCCAAACCTCCCAGCCGGTATGAATATCAATGATATTATGAAAAATTTTAAGCAGTAAATCTTGAAAATAATATTCTCGTTACTAAATTTTTTTTTACAACAAATTTTAGGGGTTTTATGCTAATTAAAAAAATATTTTTTCTATTTGCTTTAGCTTTGTTATTTGCTTCCAACCCAAGTTTTTCTTCTAACAATAGAGATGTTCCTTTTACCTTTAGAGGGGAAGAAAATAATGCTGAAAATAATAATCCAGTGCAGCAAATGCATAGGCATATAACTTCTACTTTTG
Organism: Rickettsiales bacterium; assembly: GCA_033762595.1. NCBI lineage: Bacteria > Pseudomonadati > Pseudomonadota > Alphaproteobacteria > Rickettsiales > Rickettsiales bacterium. Next base: position 1,974 of record JANRLM010000084.1, on the reverse strand, counting down.
ATGAAATGTTTAGAAATTTCTTCAATAATGGCGGTTTTACTTCAGCAGAAAATGGCGTTAATCCATTAGGTGCAGTTCAAATTGGTAATGATAAATTTTTACCATTCTCTGAAAATGCTTTCGGCACTTTTCCTAAAACTGATGTTGTAAAATCAAAAGATAAAATTGATATTTCTATTGAATTACCGGGCGTTGATAAAGATAAAATTTCCCTAGAAATCGCACCAAGTTTTTTAACAATTTCATATAATGATGATGTTCAAAAAGAGCAGAAAGATAAAAATTATTATATCGCAGAGCGTCGTGTTGGCTCGGTTAGAAGGGTGATTCCACTTCCATATGGTGCTAAAATTGATGAAGCTGAAGCCTCATATAAAAATGGCGTTATATATGTTTCTGTGCCAACTGAAGACGAATCAAAATTCAAACCAAGAAAATTAAAGATTAAATAAGGATTTTTAAGCAAGTATAGATTTTACTAAAATATCTAATGTTTTCCTCTTTAGTGTCACCCGCACTTGTTGCGGGGTTAAGCATAAAGCAAGCTCAAAACTTAGTTTATAAGCAATTTCAACCATTAACCACGTAACAAGTGCGGCGTGACAACTAGTGTTTATACAGCTTAAATCTATACTCACCAAACAATGCTATTAAATAAATAAACAATTAAATTGAATTAAAGTTAAAAATATTAATAATCCAAAAATTAAATTTTTTTGGATATAAAAATGAGAAATCTTCTAAATATTATTCTGTTTTTTGGCTTTATTGCAGTGCTTTCGGCTTGTTCTTCTGATGAGGATAAAGTTGAAGAAGCCCTTGATAGCGTTGAAACCTCTGTGCCCGCAGAAGATATATTTGCTGAAGCTCGCAAAGAAATGCAAGCAGCAAATTATGCCAGAGCCATTGAGCTTTTTGGTGAGGTTGAAAGGCTTTATCCATTTTCTGAGCTTGCCCCAAAATCTCGTGTGATGATTGCATATTCTCACTTCAAAGATGAAGAATATGACAAAGCTATTGATACAATTAATAGCTTCATTGACTTAAACCCCGGCAGTAAGGAAATCCAATTTATGTATTACCTAAAAGCAATTTCTTACTATGATAGAATTAAGGATGTCCGCCGTGATCAAGATGTTACTGAGAAAGCCAAAACTTCTTTTGAAGAAATCCTCCGCAGGTTTCCAGATTCTCAATATGCTAAGGAGGCTAAATATAAGCTAACCCTTATCAGAAGCCATTTAGCAGGTAAGGAAATGGAAGTAGGTAGGTTCTATGCAAAACGCAAAAATTATATCGCTGCACTTAATAGATACAAAGAGGTTTTGAACCAATATGATGATACAGAGCAAGCAGAAGAAGCCCTTTACAGGCTGGTTGAAACAAATCTCATTTTAGGAATTGATTCCGAGGCAATTAAATATGCAGGGATTCTCGGCTATAATTACCCTTCAAGCAAATGGTATAAAAGATCTTACAGGCTTATAAAAGGCGATGTTAAAACTGAAAAAACTGAAGAAGATGATGGGTTTTTCTCTTTCCTTTCATTTAGCGATGATGAAGATGAAGAAGCTCCAGAGCTAAAATCCGAAGGCGATAATATTAAAATTGATGATTTATTTGATAAGGAAACTGGCAATTAGAAACTAGAAACTAGAAGCTGGAAACTGGAAACTGGATAATCCTCTCTTACTCTCTTAGGAATTGCGGGCGTGAGGGGATATAATAGTTTTTCATTCTGAGCGAAGCGAGGAATCTAATTTAAGATCTTTCGCTTTGCTCAAGATGACAATTAAAATGAAATTGTTAAAATAACTTTACAAATTTTTCTATCATATCCTATGAATCAAAAATATAAAAATTTTGGAATTGTAGCTGATAAAACTGATCACGCCCAGCAAACTAAGCGTGATCTCATTGAAAAATACAATTTGATAGATTTATCCGGCAATCCAAAATCAAAAGATATTGATG
>JANRLM010000083.1 GCA_033762595.1 Rickettsiales bacterium | reverse complement strand
AGGCTTTTTATTTGGAAATTTAAACAATTCCTGATGACCGATGACTGATGACTGATGACTTTTATACCCATTATCCTCAGGCTTTACCTGCCTTCCTTCATATTCTTCAACATCACCACGCGCACGAATCCAGCTATCGCGAAGCTTCGGCAAGCCTTTGCGAATATCAAATTTAGCGTTTTCATCTGTGTATATGCCAGAAGTATCATAAACCCTAAGTGGCACTTCCATTGCCTTTGGTGAAAGCTCAATTTCACGCATCGCAACGCGAATATCCTTGTGGATTTCCCCAGCTACATAAATTTTTTTAGAGTTTGGAAATGGCTTGGAAGTTATCTCAAAATTAGGATCAGAAATTGGATCAATTTTTTTATTAGTAGAAGTTTTCGCTGGAGACATAGTTTTATAAAAATAGTTTACTATTTTTATAAGGTTTTTGAAGGTTTTTGCAAGTAGGGGTTAGAAATTAAAAACTAAAAAAATTTTAACAGATAATTATAATTTTTCTTCCCCCAATAATATGAGGGAAGAAATTAAAAAAACTAATTAGTTAGGGGCTTCAGTTTTGCCACCTGCTTTAGTGCATTCTTCAGCGTTATTTGCAAATTTCCACTCATTTGCATCATTATCAGTTTTTGCAGAACCTGCACAAGAATGTGAGCCATTTGCAGAAGCACAATCATTTTTACCAGCTTTAGCAATACCATAGCATTTTACTTTGCCTTCAGAACCCTTCATATCCATAGCGTTTACAACGCCAGCTGAAGATGCAGCAACTAAACCAATTAAAGTAGTAGCAAGTAATTTATTCATAATTCCTCTTTGTTTTTATTGTTGATTAAAAAAGCTAAAATAATTTAGCTTTCACATAGATATTCGTAAGAATTTTTATTTGGTTACAAAAAATTAACTCACCAAGAAAGAAATTTTTTTCCGAGATATATTCCAATTAAAGCAAGCATAAACACTGGGGTGTAATGCCAAATAATAATGTGGAATAAGGTGTCTACAGGCTCAGTAAGCCTTAGAATTAAACAACCGATAGCGGTTGAAAAAAGAAGAATTAAAACCCCTAAAAATTTAAGTTTAGTAGGGGCATATTTTTTAATCTGTAAAAATAAAAAAGTTGATGGAATTAACGATAATATCACAACGCAAGAAAAGCAATAAATGCCATTATGAGCATTATTAGCAATATAATTTCCATCAAAAAACTGAGATAAAATACCTGAGATTAAAACCCCCAAAAAAGCTAAAAAAGGAGAGTATAAAAAATATTTTTTTTGCTTAGAATCTGGGCTTGCAAGAAAAGAAGCACTAAATGAAGATAAAATCAAAGCCAAAAAAAGCATCACTAATTCAATTATATAAAGGGGATTTTTAATAATTAAATTTATGTCTTCTCTTACACCAAAAATGTAAGAAATAAAAATTATGTAAAAAACACTAAACACAAGCCATATTGAGGCAGATTTTGAAGCATTATATTTAACTTCAAATTTAGCTTCTTCAGATAATGAATTTATTAAATTATTTAAATTATTACTTTTCATTATTAATTTTAGTTCTTAAAATTTTATAAGCCCTGTGAGCAGTAACCTTAACATCTGATTCACTAATCTTAAGACTAGCTGAAACTTCTTTTACGCTCATATCCTTAAAATACATAAGCTCTATAACTTTCCTTTGCTTATCTTTCAAAACATTAAGGTTTATATCTATTTCGTTATCATCTTTGTTATTGGTTACAGAATTTTCATCTTCAATGTCAAAAAAACTATCAATATTAACTTTTTCGTTACTTCTATTGCTATAATATTTCCTCAAATAATCCGTTACGCGATACGAAGCTATTGAGTTAATCCATGGTAGTAAAGGCCTTTCAAAATCATAGGTATGCCTTGCTTTATGGATAGAAATTAAAATTTCTTGCACAACATCATCAACCTCAGATAAATCAAATATTTTGCCTGAAAGTTTTGGTTTTAAGTAAGCTGAAACCTTATTTAGAAAATTTTTGTAAGCAGCTTTATCGCCTTTCTGGGCTTCGGCTAGTAGCTCCTCTAATTCAATTTGAAGCTTAAAGATCATTAATTTTTTGTAACCAAGTAAGTTTTAATCCGAATTAATAGAAAAATACTAACTTAAAATTTAATTGCTATGAAAAATTTACTTACAAAAAGTGCGTTAGAAAATTATTTCAATTTGTTTATTAAATACTCCGAGAAAACAGAGCATTTATTGTTACTTGTCGCAAGGCTGTGGATTGCAAATATTTTTTGGAAGTCCGGCATCTTAAAATTTAATGACTTTGAAACTGCCGTTTTTTTATTTACTGAAGAACACCCTGTTCCGTTTCTTCCAGCAGAATTTGCGGCCATTTCTGCAATAATATTTGAATTAGGTTGCCCAATATTACTTGCATTAGGCTTTGCTTCAAGGTTAGCAGTTTTGCCTTTAATAGTAATGACTTTAGTAATTCAGTTTACATACCTAGAGCATAACGACCATTTTTATTGGATTATGCTTTTAGGTTTTATTTTAGTTAGAAGTGCTGGCTTTTTTTCATTAGACTATTTTCTGAAAAGAAAATTTTTTATAGTTAAAAATTAAATCTTCTGGCCAGTTTTTTGCCAATCTTCCAAGAATTTTTGAAGCCCTGCATCAGTAAGTGGGTGCTTGAATAATTGCTTGATTGTTGAAGGCGGAACGGTGCAAACATCTGCCCCAATTCTTGCCGCATCAAGAATATGAACTGGG
>JANRLM010000082.1 GCA_033762595.1 Rickettsiales bacterium | reverse complement strand
ATATTTTTTCTATCAATAATTTTTGCAAATTCTACATTGGTTTTCTGAGGAAAAAAATTATGACTTTCAAGTGGCTCGCCAAATTTTTTAACTTCAAAATTATCAATGTTAATAACATTAGTAAAGAACACTAAATGAGGGTTTCCCATACTCACAGCACTTGGGACTTCAAAACCTTCAACGCTAATTGGAATATTGAAAACATCAAAATTTTCACTAAGTGGAATTTTATTCCACTCAAAAATTGGCTTACCCATATTCACTGAAACCAAATTATTACCTAGGTTTTCTGAAATTAAATTATCTGCTTTAGTTTGAATTTGAACAATTTTTTGTGAAATTTCTTCTGAGATTAAAAAACCAATGCATCTAGTAGCATTTCCGCAGGCTGAAACCTCACTGCCATCTGCATTATAAATCTCCATAAAAACATCAGCATTTTCAGCAGATTTCATAATGATAAATTGATCGCAACCCTTAGTTTCCTTATTTTTTCTTGAACTAAGGTTTGAAATGTTTTTAATAATTTCACTCAATTTATTTTGCGTTCTAGCATCATAGATAAGAAAATCATTTCCTAAACCGCTCATTCTGCGAAGTTTTACTTTCATAATTTATTACATTTTAGTAGAATAATGCATATCACAAAACTTAGGTTTATCCAATGCTTAAATGGCTAATAGTTATTACATTATTTTTATCAGGCTTTTGGCTTTTTTATAAAAATAATTTGCCTGAATTTATCCTTGATTCAAAATTAGCAGATGTTGTCAACACAATTATGTTCCCCCTTGAAGTTAAGCTAGATAGAGACTTTCCAGAGGCTAGAAATAATAAAAACAAACCAAAAATTTATCAATTAAACTACGAGCAAATTATAAATTTTAGAGCTGATACTGAAGGGTTAAGCCGTCAAACTATCTATTATTTCTATAACCCAGCCTCAATTAGTGATAGGCTACTACTAACATCGCTCAATAGGCTTATGAAATCACACCCATCAAGTAAATATGATATTGATTACTTATTTGTTGCAGTTAGTGATGAACCTCAAAACTTAATGGAGTTGTTAAAACAAACTAGCCAAATAAATTTTATCCCTTATTACATTACTAGAAATGATTTTAGCCCAGTATTGATGATGTTCACAAGGCTTGGGCTATCTCACTCAACTGAATTACCAAGGCTGATATTCAAGGGTTTAAGTCAAAATGATTACACTGAAATTCAAGCTGGATTTTTTACAAAAGGCAGATTTGAAGTTTTAATTGAACAAAAATTATGAAATATAAAAATACAATTTTCTTCTCAATTATAATTGCATTATTGTGGGCTGGTTGGTATTTCAATTTCCAAGCAGATAATAACCGCAGAGAAATTGCTTATCAAAATCACGGTGAAGAATTTACTGAAGAAAATAAGCCTCAATATAGTATGGGAAAAATTGAAATAAAAAAACAAAACGGCGAAATTATAAATTTTCAAGTTGATGTTGCCGATGATGCCTTTAAGAGATCATTCGGCTTAATGTATGTTAAAGAAATGCCAGAAAATAAGGGAATGTTTTTTATATTTCCTGATGTAACTATACGCAATTTTTGGATGAAAAACACTTATATACCGCTTGATATAGTCTATATTGGCTCTGATTTTGAGATTAAGCATATTGGTAAAAATGCAGTTCCACATTCAACTGAATTTGTAAATTCAATTTATCCAGCGAAATATGTTTTAGAAATCAACGCAGGGCTTGCAGATAAACTAGGCCTTGATAGAGGCGATATTGTTAAATTTGAAAAAGAAAAAGGCAATTTTGAGAATTAAATTTTTAAGTTTCATATCGAGCGAAGCGAGATTTATCAGGATTTTTATATTACAACTAGATTTCTCACTTCGTTCGAAATGACTCAAAAACATTAATATTTTTACTAACTACCTATGTCAATTTACCTACCAATAGCAGAAATTCCGATTGATATTTTCTTGCTACTTTTAGTTGGCACTTGCGGTGGCTTGCTTGCAGGGCTTTTTGGTATAGGTGGTGGCTTTCTGGTAACCCCAATACTAATATTTATTGGCGTTCCGCCCTCTGTTGCAGTTGCAACTTCTGCAAATCAAATTATCGCTTCATCTGTTACTGGCTTTATGAATCAGTGGTATAGAAAAAATGTTGATTTGAAAATGGGCTTATTCCTTCTAATCGGCGGATTAATTGGCTCATACATTGGTATATTAATCTTTACTTGGCTTAAAAATATCGGGCAAATTGATATAGCAATCTCTCTTATTTATGTAATTTTCCTAGGTGGAATTGGTGGTTTAATGTTTATTGAAAGCGGAAAAAACCTTCTTCACCTTGAGGCTCACTTGCCAAGAGATAAAAAATTTAAGTTTCATTTAGTTGATATTTTGGGATTTAGATATTTAACTGGAAAACTCAAAAATATTCATATGCCTTATGTTTTAGAATTTGAAAAATCTGGGCTTAAAGTAAGTTTAATTTCACCAATTTTAATTGGTGCTATCGCGGGTATTATGGTTTCAATTATGGGTATAGGTGGTGGTTTTCTTATGATTCCCGCGATGATATATCTTCTAAAAATGCCTCCAAATATTGTTGTTGGCACTTCACTTTTTCAAATTATCTTCACTTCATCAGTAGTAACTTTAATGCATTCAGTTTCAACTAAATCAGTTGATATGGTTTTGGCGGTAATCCTAATTATCGGCGGCGTAATTGGGGCTCAATTCGGTTCAAGAATGTCAAATAAAATACCAGCCTTAAAATTAAGATTTTTCTTATCAATTTTAATTCTTGCTGTATGCTTAAGGCTTGGCTTTGGATTATTTTTAGAGCCTGAAAACTTATATTCCCTAAGCGTTAATAGTGATTAAATTCTTAAATATTTTTCTCTTTTTAATTATTTTACTTGCCTCACTAAATGCAAATGCAAGGCCAATTGTGGCTGATGCCTACCCTAGAAAAATTGATATTGATCACAAATTCAAAGGCCAAGATGTTCTAATTTATGGTGCAAGGAATGATGCTGGCAATATTATCATTCTCGCAACTGGCCCTAAAAAAGATTATATCTTACGTAAAAAGGGCAAAGTTGCTGGCATCTGGACGAATATTGAAAACACAAAAGTTAAAGATGTTTATAGCTTTTATTCAATTTCATCTATGCGAGATATTTCCTCAATTCAAAATATTTCACTTCTAAAATCTCTGAAAATTGGGTTTGAAAACCTTAGATATTCTGTAATTTCTGATTCTAACATCGGCGATAAAAGCTCAGCTAAAAAAATCACCAAAGAAATTAACGATATAATGAAAGAGCAACAGCTTTATTTCAGCAAGAATGAAGATATTTTATTCTGGGGTGAAACCTTATTTAGAACTTTTATAAAATTCCCCAAAAATATTATTCGTGGCACCTATAATATAGATATTTTTCTGTTTAATGATGGCTTGCTTCAGAGCGTTCAAACAATGCCAATAATTGTTGAACAAGTTGGTTTTGAAGCCTTTATGTTCAATTTTGCACACAATAAACCTTACATTTATGGTATTTTAGCGGTTTTTTTAGCAATTATCTCAGGCCTCTTCGCAAGCCAATTATTTAAGGGGCGTTAACCTTACCAGCTATAATTACTACTATCCGTAAATTTTTAGCTTTTCACCTAAATGTCACCCCGCATTTATTGCGGGGTTATTGGTTGAAAGTGTTTTAGGATTAAGTTTTGAATGCGTTTATTGTTTAACCCCGCAATAAATGCGGGGTGACAATTTGCGGTTAAGTGTCTAAAATCTATTTTATCGAACAATTTCCCTAACCCCAGCAAGTAACTTCATTACCTTTGGTGGAATATTCAATTTTATTGAATGCGAGTGAAGCCAGATAAATCCCTCTGCCGTTAGCTTTGAAGGCTCTATCTGAATCAAAACTCAAGAAGGGTTTAACATCAAAACCATCACCATCATCTTTTATTTTTAAGATAAGCTCGCCATTTTCTCTAAACAAATTCACCTGCACAGATTTCCTCTGATTTTCAGGCATATTATAGCGATATTCTATTTCATCTTCCCACATTCCATCTAAAATTAATTGGTGCTTTTCTTCAAAAGAAATTCCTAAATTTCCGTGTTCTACAGCATTCACCAAAAGCTCAGAAATTGCACCAACCATAATTTTTGGCTCAGTATAAGCAATCGCAATAGTGTGGGCTAAATCCCTAGCTTCTTCAATAGTTTTAATGCAGAAATTAGCACTATTTAATCTATCCATTCCGCCTTTGAATTTTTTTCTGCTATCAATATAAAAATCAGTAATTGCTGAAATTTTCTTATTCCTTTTGTTGGCTCTATAAGCTGATTTCACGAGGCTTGCCAACATATTTTGGTTAAATGGCTTGGTAATATACCAATAAACGCCAGCTTCTATACCTTCTTGTATTTGATAATCCTCATTCATTGCGGTTTGCATAATAATTGGCGTATCACGAAAGCGATTATCTTCTTTTATCCTTCTTATAAAGCTCATTCCGTCCATTTTGGGCATCATTCTATCAAGCACAATAACATCAACTGCGGAATTTTTATCTAGCATATCAAGTGCTTCCAAGCCATTTCTTGCGCTTATAGTTTCGTAATTAGATTTTTTTAGTATATGATTTAATATCTCTAAATCTTCCTCTTGATCATCTATAGTTAACACCCTGCCACAAAAATTCATAAACTCCCCCAAGTTTACTTACTTTCCTACTTGGAATTATTAGCTACTTGCTTTTAATTTTATAAGCCGTTTCTATGCCAAAAATTTTCCCTTAAATTTCAAATACTTAAACTGAAGAATTTAATTATTATGTTAAAATGAAACAATTTGCTGTAATAATCTAAAACATAAAATTATATTTATAGATTTTGCTTGAAATGTTCTGCTATAAATTTTAGCCTCTGAAAAAAATTTTGAATATGGCACTTAAAAAAACTCCTCTTTACAAAAAACATATTGAACTTGGTGCAAAAATGGCGGAATTCGCTGGTTTTGATATGCCCTTATATTATCGCGCTGGTATAATTGCTGAGCATAATGCTGTTAGAAATAAAGTCGGGCTTTTTGATGTTTCTCATATGGGTCAGCTTAGAGTGAAAGGCTTAGCTGCACCAAGTTACCTTAATAAAATTACCCCTTCTGATTTTCATCGTTTAACCGATTTTTTGTGCAAATATACCGTTCTCACCAATGAAAAGGGAGGAATTATTGATGATTTAATCATAACTCGTCTTTCTAGAAATGAATTTCATGTGGTGATAAATGCTGGCTGTAGAGATAAAGATATCGCTTGGTTTAAGAAAAATCTTTCAGATGGCGTTGAATTAGAAATCCTTGAAAACCAAGCTTTACTTGCCATTCAAGGTGCTGAGGCGGAATCTATTTTACAAAACTTTACTGATTTCCCCCTTTCAAAAATTGGCTATATGAAGGCGAGTTTCGTTGAAATTCTTGGTGAAAAATGTTTAGTTACCCGCACAGGCTATACTGGTGAAGATGGCTTTGAGGTTAGTATTTCAGGCAAAAAATCAGTTGAGTTATGGTCAACGCTTGTTGAAAAATTTAATGTTACACCAGCTGGTTTAGGTTCAAGAGATTTACTTCGTTTAGAGATGGGTTATCCGCTTTATGGCCACGATATGAACGACGAAACAACACCGCTAGAAGCAGGCTTGGGCTGGGTTATGAGCAAAGATAATGATAATTATATCGGCTCAAATATTGTGAAAAATCAAAAAAGTAATGGCATTCCAAGAAAAAGAATCGGTATGATTTTTAATGAAAAAGTGGTTGCTAGAGAAGGCTCAGAAATTTTTAAGAACGGCAATAAAATTGGAATTATTACAAGCGGTGGGTTTTCCCCCGTTTTGCAGAAGCCAATCTCAATGGGCATAATTTCCAATGATTTCGCCAAAGAGGGCGAGGTTTTAGAAGTTGATGTTAGGGGCAAAAAATATCAAGCAATAGTTTCAAGATTCACTTTCGTTCAGCCTAAAATAAAAAAAATCGTTGGTTAAAAAATTTTAATTATTGAAAATATTTTTTATCACTTTAGTTATTTATTATCAAATCCCCTCCCCTGTTTACGGGGGAGGGTTAGGGTGGGGGCAATTTGAAGCGAATATTTAATTTATACTGAAACTTATTCTATTTAAGCCCCCCTCTTAATCTCCCCCCGTAAACAGGGGGAGAAAATTATATAAACCTTAACAAAAAAAATTTACAAAATGTCTATTAAATACACAAAAGAACACGAAACTATTCGTGTTGAAGGAGATATTATAACAATCGGCATCACTGATTACGCTAAGGATGCACTTGGAGATTTAGTTTTTATTCAGCTTCCTGAAAAAGGCCTAAATGTTAAGAAAGGTCAGGATTTTGCAGTTGTGGAATCAGTTAAAATCGCCTCTGAAATTTATACTCCAGTTTCTGGAGAAATTGTTGAGGTGAATAGTACGCTTGCTGATAATGTTGATGATCTCAAATTAAATCTTGAAAAAGGTTGGATTGCAAAAATTAAAATGTCTAACCCCACTGAGCTATCTGACTTAATGGATGAAAATTCTTATAAAGAATACCTAAAATCTCTATAAATGAATAAAACCGCAGCACTTCTTATAATAGGTAATGAAATTTTATCAGGCAAAACGCAAGATAAAAACCTAAATTACATTGCTAAAAAACTAGTAGAAATGGGTATAAATTTCTGCGAAGTTCGTGTTGTCAAAGATATTAAAGAGGAAATTGCTGAGGCGGTAAATCAGCTTAGAAAGAAATATGATTATCTATTCACAACTGGTGGAATTGGGCCAACGCATGATGACATCACCATTGAAAGCATCGCTTATGCATTCGGCGTAAAAGCAGTTGAACACCCTGAAGCGAGGAAAAGACTTGAGGAATATTACAAAAATCGTGGCAGTGAACTTAATGAGGCAAGGCTAAGAATGGCACTCACACCCGAAGGAGCTAGTTTAATTGATAATCCGCTCACTTCTGCACCTGGTTGCAAAATTGAAAATGTTTTTATTCTAGCAGGAATTCCAAGCATTATGCAGGTTATGTTTGATTACGCTTCGCAATTTTTGGTGCAGGGTAGAAAAATTTTGTCCGAAACCATCTCTTGCAATTTAGTAGAGGGTGATGTTGCAGTTCCACTTGCAGAAATTCAAAAAGCAAACCCTGAAACTGAAATTGGAAGCTACCCCTTCATTTATGAAGGAAAATACTCTGTAAGCCTTGTTGTTCGCGGCTTAGATGAGGAAAAAGTAAAATTCGCCGCCTCACAAATCAGAGATTTAGTCCTATCCAAAAATGGAAAATTCATTGAGAGTAACTAATAATTATATCACTTGCCAAGCCGATATTTTAATATATTATGTTTGTTAGATAGGCTCGGTTGAGCTTATCTGTATAATTTTGTAAAACAAAATTATGCGATTTTGATTTCAATTTAGGAGTAAAAATGGCTACTGGAACGGTTAAATGGTTCAACTTTAAGAAAGGTTTTGGTTTTATCCAACCTGACACAGGCGGTGCAGATGTGTTTGTTCACAAATCTGCTGTTATCGCATCAAATGTTAGGTTACACGAAGGTGATAAAATCTCTTTTGAACTAGCTACAGAAAAAGGTAAACTTACAGCTGTTAACTTAAAAGTTATCAACGGCTAATTAGTTAAATCTAATTCAATATTAAAAGCGTGTAGAATTATTTTCACACGCTTTTTTTATTCGCAAAACTTAGTTTTATAATTTCTGCGATTCTTTTTGCTTCGTTGATTAGCTGTGTTGAAAATGGTTTTGTATCAAAATTTTTATCCATCAAATCAATTGCATTATTATTTTTAATAAACTCATCAATCAAGGAATAATATTGAAACCCAAGCATTTTAGGCTTAAAAATGCGAATTTTTTTTCCACTACTAACTGCCTCACACATCATTCTAACTGAATCACCAGTTACAATTATTTCATCTGAAATCGCCAAAAAATAATTATAAGGATTTTCAATTTTTCGCTCTGAGTAATCATAAAAATAAAAAGGAGCATGTAATTTTTCTTTAAGCCTTGCTATAGTTTTTGCTTCAGTTCTTCTACTAGAAGATATTAAAATTGTGCCACCTTTGTGGGTAATAATTTGATTTAATCTCTCTGCTAAAATCTCCACATCTTCCTCTGAAACATTTCCGCCGGTGTGCCTTCCGCCAAGAATTAAAGTTGTAAATGGAGGCTTCAACTTAAACTCATTAAAAAATTTGAATTTTTTATCTTTTTTTACTTTTTCTAAAAATCTTGGATTAATATAATTAATTAGCCCCCTTGAATAAATTATATTGCCTGAATTAATCTTGTAAGGCTCATAAGAAGGCAAAATTATATAATCAAAATCACTTTGGTTTTTAAGCGGATCAAGAATTGAAATAATCTTGGTTTTATTTTTTGAACGCTCCTTTAAGCTAATCAAAATATCAGCGATATTATAACCAACACCAACAGCAATATCAGGAAATTCAAAATTGGAATTTGCATTTAATCTAGTAAACTCATAAATATATTGAGGTTTTGTAAGGTTTTTGGCGAGTTCTCTAGACTGCACAATATTATCTGTGCCATCTGAAACCAGCCAAATTACAGGCTTTTTTTTGAGCCAACCTAACATTTCCACAAAAGACTAAAAATTATATTGCTTTCTAGGGTTTATATATTATTTTTCGGGCATCTAGCAATAGATTTACAATACGCACCCGTAGCTCAGCTGGATAGAGCGTCTGACTACGGATCAGAAGGTCATGGGTTCGAATCCTGTCGGGTGCGCCAATAAATAAAGGGGCTTTGAAGCCCTTTTTTATATTTCATCTCTTTTATTTCCTAAAACATTTTTTATAATAGGCTTTTAATTGGCTATATCAAAAGAATTATAATATATGAAACAGATTAAAAAAACCAATGATGAGCTTGTTTTAGATGTGATAAAAAAAGCTTTAGCACCTGTTTCTGCCTATGAAATTCTTGCAAAATTGAAAAATAAAATCAAAAGCCCTCCGATTATTTATAGGGCATTAGCTAGGCTTGAAAAAAGCGGAAATATCCACCAAATTCAAGCCACAAGCACTTATACGGCTTGCCATGGCAATCACAATCATCAGGCATTAAATGCAATGATTATTTGCAATAAATGCGGAAAAATTGATGAAGTTGCTGGAGTTAATTTTGATGAGATTATATTAAAAGCAATTACAAAATCAGCCTTAAAAATTATTCCTAAAAGCATTGAAATTATAGGCCTTTGCAATAATTGCGAGGCCTAGGCACTGTTAGCTAATTATTATAAATTTGCTACTTGATTAATTTTTGCAGAGAGCAAAGAAAAATTGAGTGAAATAGTTACTCATATTTCCGAAAATTTTTCTGTAGCTATATGCCAAAATTAATAGTAGCCTTTTAGGTTATGGCAAAAATTGCTATCTACTTCGTTAGAAAGCTTGCGAATATGAATAACTATTCGACGCACTTTCTGCCTTGTATATATCAATTTTTGACTCATAACAAATTTTATAATAATTAGCTAACAGTGCCTAAAAAGCTAAACTAAAATATCTATAATTTGGCCAACGCCTGAAACTACTGAACTTGCCTCAATAGATGAATCATCAACACCAGGAATACCAGCAATTTTAGCTTGAAGCTCTGTGTTTGCAGGATTTTTAGATGCATTTTGCGATTGCAAATTAGACTGATAATTAGCGTAAGAATAAGATTGCAAGCCTGTGTTTATAGATGTCATACTTCTCCCAAAAGATTCTTAAGTATTATACATCAAAAACCTTAAAAATAAAGATGCTAATTTGTTACAATG
>JANRLM010000081.1 GCA_033762595.1 Rickettsiales bacterium | reverse complement strand
GTGTATGTAGTATTTTTATTAAAATTATGTTAAAATCAAAGGATTAAATTAGTTTTATTACTATAGAATAGAAAAATGCATTTAATGTAATACAATTTCACCAAGTTAAGTTTGAGGAAAATGGCGGTTGGACAAGCAAAGAAAAGTGAAAAAAAATATCATTCAAGCGTAGAAGATTTTATCCCATACGCGGCTCATTATGATGAGGATACTATCATCACCAAAAATGGCGAGCTGATGGAAGTGATAAAAATCACCGGCTTTAATTTTGAAACAATCGCTGGCGATAGCACAAAAGATCTAAGACAAATCATCAGAAATACAATTTTGAATCATGTAAAAACTGATGAGGTTGCAGTTTGGCTTCATACCTTCAGAACAAAAGTGAATATTGATACAGATGCAAGTAAATTAAAGGGTTTTAATAAATTCCTCCACGAAAAATGGGTAGAAAAAAACGAGTGGAATAACCAATATGTAAATGAGCTTTACATCACTTTTTTGGGTGAAGGCGAAAAATTAGATATAGTTGATCCAAAAGTTATTTGGGAGAATATTCACCCTACAACTCAAATGAAAAAGCGTAAGGAAGCCCTTACCAGAAGTGCTGAAAAGCTCGATAAAATCACAAGGGCAGTAATGCAAGATTTAGCTAGTTTTGGTGCAACTAAACTAACTGTTTACAAAGAAGATGGGGTTTATTATTCAGAAATTTTGAGTTTTGTAAGTAAATTAATGAATTTGGTAGAACAGAAAATCCCGCTTGAGCCAGTTGATTTATCAATGTTATTTCCAAGTAATAAGGTTGTGTTTCAATATAATGTAGTGCAGGTTGAGGAATTTAACTTAAAACATTATGGTGCAATTTTTAGCGTTAAGGAATATCAGGAAGTATCCACTAGAGAGATTGATAAATTTCTGCAATTACCAGTGCAGTTTATGGTTTCTGAGAGCTTTAATTTTGTTTCAAAAGATGAAGCACTTGAAGCCTATAAAGATCAAATGAAAATATATGAGCTTTCTGGAAGCCAGTTTATGTCTGATATAACGGGCGTTTCAGATATTATAAAAGGTGGTGGTGAAGCAAATTTTTATGGTGAACACCAGATAACCATAACGGTTCTGGAAGATAGTGTTAAGGAAATGCAAAAGGCGGTTTCATTGGTGGTTGATGCCTTAAGAGAGCTTGGCGTTGTGTTCGTTCGTGAGGATTTATATTTGGAATATTGCTATTGGTCGCAAATGCCCGGCAATTTTGATTTCTTAAAAAGGCAGAGCTATATTTCAACCAATAAAATTGGTGGATACGCCTCTTTATATAATTTTCCAGCTGGAAAGAGGACTAATAATAAATGGGGTGAAGCTGTAACCCTTTTCAGAACTGCAAAAAACACGCCTTACTTCTTCAATTTTCATGATGGCGAGAGTGGTCATTCCTGCTTGATTGGCCCTAAAGGTGCAGGCAAAACGGTTTTATTAAACTTCCTCGTTTCTGAAGCCCAAAAATATGAGGGCAATAGCTTCTATTTTGAAAAAGATAAAGCGAGCGAAATTTTTATCAAAGCAAGTGCTGGCAAATATAATAAAATCAGCGAGCTTATTGATCAAGGCAGGCTTTATCTAAACCCTCTTTTACTTCCAGATACCCCAAATAATAGAAGGTTTTTAGTTGAATGGCTTGAATATTTAATTGAATTTATTGACGAAAACGGCAACCCAGTAGCTAATTATATGCCAATTTCTAAAGAGGATTTAGACTTGATAGAAAAGGCGGTTGAGGTGAATTATTCTTCACCAAAAGAAGAAAGAATGCTCTCATTTCTAGTTCCAAAAATTTGGGGTAATAACCCTGAAAGCTCTGCAACTGCTAAAAGGCTTTCATATTGGTATATGTCTGGCAAGTTTTCAAAATATTTTGATAGCGGAATTGATAATCTTGATACCAAAGCAAAAATTGTAGGCTTTGATTTATCCCAGATTATCAACAATAAATCTATTGCAGTGCCAATGAGTTTTTATCTTCTGCATAAAGTTGAAGATTTAATGAGCATAGATAAACCAACCATTATAGTTTTAGATGAAGCTTGGGATATCATTGATAACCCAGCCTTTGCACCAAGAATTGAAAATTGGCTTGAGCGTATTACGGAAAAAAATGGTATAGTAATTTTTGCAACTGATGCCCCTGAAAAAGCTGAGAAAAGCTATGTTACAAAAAGAATTATGCCTTTAATTGCGACTAAAATTATTCTGCCAAACCCAAATGCTTCGCAAAATTATCAAACAATTTTTGGCTTAAATGAAAGCGAATTTAAGGCGGTTACTAAGCTAGATTTAGCCTCGCATCAATTTGTTCTAAAAAGAGGTGAGGATTCCGTGGTGTGTAAATTAAGCCTGCAAGGAATGAATGATTTGCTTTCAGTGCTAACTTCAAACCAAGAAAGTTTGTTATTAATGAAAAGTTTAATCGCTCAAAATGGCGATAACCCAGATAAATGGCTAGCTGAGTTTTTTAGAAACCAGAAGGGGTAATAGCTAGATTGTCATATGATAATTCATTCCCGCCCCGTGTCAAGCACGGGGTAAACTCCAGCGGGAATCCAACGATAGATACCCGCTTTCGTGGGTATGAAGTTATAGTAATGAAATAAATTTTGTGAGATATATATTAAAAATATTTCTATTTTTCCTGATAATTTCTTGCTTTTTTGTGAGTGAATATTCTTTCGCTCAAGGTAATAATCCGCCTCCAAATAACCCTCCACCAAATGTTGGGGGTGGTGAAGATAGAGGCGTTGAAATAAGGCAATCTGGCACTGCTGATATCACCTCACAAAGATACAGTGTTCAAGAGGATTTAAGCGGTTTTTGCAGATATACCTCAGTAACTGAAGATGGCGTTGAGTATAAAGCCCTAGATATCAACACTAATATTTATAACTCCGATAATATTCTAATGGGGATTTCTAACCCCAAATATTGCCCACTTCCAGGGCGAGATTTTCTGCCAGATGGCTACCCCGATGCAATCGCAGGTGAATTTTTACTTAGTGGCGTTGTATGCGTTGTGCAATCAATAGTTCTTGATTCAATGTTTAGAGTTTTTTGCTCAATATTGCTTTGGTTTTATCAGATATTACTGGCGATGATAATTGTTTATGTAATGTTTTATGGTTTAGCTATAATGTTTGACCTAACCGAAGAGCCACTAAAACAAGCACCCGCCAAGATAATTTTAATAATGTTTATTATTCTACTTAGCTCAAATGCACAATTTAGTTTTAAGTGGATTTTTGGCACTTTTAATACGGTTCTTACTACTTTCAGTGATATTCTAACAAGGTTGCAACCTTTATATTCTGAGGGCGGGGAGCGGGTTTATGATAGTGAAGGTAGGCTTCTTGATATTAACGGCAATGTTTGGAAGCCCCTTGCAAATGGCACGCCTTATGTTTATGTGAATTCCTACACTAGTGATACCGGCCAATTTATTGAAAATGAAAATCCCCACACAATTGGAGATGGATTAGCAGAAACACCAACATCAATGCCGATTAAAAATGGCACTCATAATTTTGAATTTATTCCAGCAAATGAAGCTTATAAATATGTTCCATTTAGAGTTCCAGCCCAGCAATGGCAGGGTAAAATGGAAGAAGTTAATGGCGTAAAGAGTTATAAAATTTATCCTGTTTTTAAGCAAATATATGATCCAGTAAGTCAAAATAATGCAAAAGTTACTGCCTGTGTTGTAGACTTTAAGTATAATTATCAACTTAGAAGGGTTGAGCTATTCCCTAGATGTAGTGAGAAAAATTGGCCAGTTATTCCAGATTTTTCACCATACGGAGCAGCAATAAATAAGAATCTTAGCCCTGTAGGTGAAGAAAGCCAGTATTCGGGTTTCCCTAATTATGGTTCACCTTTATTAACCCCACCAAAATTATTAGATCAGACAGGGAATGTTGATGCTGTTTGTGATGAAGCATCAAATCCAAGATCTTGCAGAAAACCATTTCAAGGAATTATTGGCAAGATTGATGCGTTATTTGATTCCGTAGTTGGTGATGATAGAGCCAAAGGCTTGACCTCAATGGTGATTGCACTTTCCCTGTGGGCAGGAGGTGGTGGCACTTTCTTATCCTTCTTTTTGCTCACGGGCATTTTAACAATGTTCATCGCGTTTGTGCAGATATTATGGGTTTATGTAACGGCCTTTATGGGCTTAACCTTCCTAATGATGCTTGCACCTTTATTCGTTACATTCAAATTATTTAAGATTACAGAATCAATGTTCAATGCGTGGGCTTCAATGCTAGTTTCCTTTATGTTGCAACCAGTTATTGTGCTTGGTATTGTTTATGTTCTTTCAAACGCAACTTCACTAGATAGGCTTACAAGTCTGGCTAGAAATGAACTTGGCACAAAACAATATGTAAAATCTAAAGGAACAAAAGATTCCCCAACGATAAATTATTCTGCACCGGGTTTTCTAGAGCCGCTTTATGAATATCCCACTGATTACCAAGAAATGAAAGATCTTTATGGGGGCGAAGCAAGTGGTCTTTCAAATGTTGAAGGTGATTCAATCTCCCTAACGCAAAGAAAATTATATAGAAAACTCAAAGAAAGGTATTTTGTAACTTATTATAAATTTATTTTAGCTGGTTTTAGTGATGAACAAGCAAGAGCCTCTGCAAATAATACTGAAAGAATTGCCGCAATAAATAATTCTCAAACTGCATTAGATTTTTCAAATTTATATAATAATAAAACTACAATTTCAGAAGGCACACCGCCAAAACCAAGACAGATAGAAGGAATTGATGCAATTTTATATTACGCCACTAACCCAACGGCAATTCCTGCTGGAATGCTTGTAACACAAGCTCAATTAAATGAATTTTTGCGTATTTATAGGGAGGGTGTAAATTCCCCAATAGATAGCCCTATCTTAGATACACCACTTGGTATCGAAGATGGCGATGCTTATATCGGTGAGCCACGAAACCCTCCAGAGCCAGCTCCTGCACTAAATGCCAGGGGGGAATATCCAAATTGTGTTAAATACTGCCCAGAATTCCACCCACCTTATGATGCCTCAGATATTGCAACGACTAGCCCAACTTCACAGCAATGTGTCGGTTTTTGTTTATATAGTTATGCCGATAAAGAGGAAATGTTCAGCTATATTTCAGGTGCGATAATTATCTGGCTATTACTAAACGCAATGGTGGGGGCATTTATGTCGCAAGTGCCATCTATTGCTGAGAAATTATCAAGAATTTATAATGTTGGTTCACCTAAAATATATGGCACATCTGCTGGTAATCAGCCAACTAAGTGGGCAACGGGGGCTAGGGCTGATGTTTCAAATTTAGGCTCAGTGTTTGATATGGGTATTTTTTCTGGTGCGCCCGGTGCACTCGCAAGGCTTGGGGATACGCTTCAAATGAAGGCAAATCGCACCAGAATTATGGGTAATGATGGTATTCCAGTTGAGCAAAAAGGTAGATCAATGTTTGAAGATAGCCCGCTTTCTATCCTCAATAAAAAGCAAGACCCAATGGTTACAGCTTATGATGCAATAAAACTTCTTCAAGATGACCCAGCTAAGAAAAATTTATTAGAGTATGCCGAAGGCTATCAGCAAGGTAATATTGATTACAGAAAGATGGAGGAAGACATTCGAAAAGAAGTTTTATCTAAAGAGCCAACTAAGAAAAACTGGACAAAAGAAGAGATTAAAGAAAAATATATTAAAGTTCTTCAAAAGAAGAAGGAAGAAGCGGATAAGAAAAAGCAAGGCAGTAGCAGCTTTAATTACAAATCTTCAGGCGGTGGCAGTTATTCACCTACAGAAGAATCATTAATAGATACTAGAATGAGCTCTTTAGATGCAGGGCTTGAAATGGGCGGAAATAGAGAGGCTATTTCAACTAGGACAAGTAGTTCGGAAGATATTAGGTTTAGTAGTGAAGCAAGTGTAAGCGTTGAAGATAAAAAGTATGATGATTGGCTTTCTAAAACAACAGAAAGCCCCGCAAATTATCAAGGTGAATTTGGCGGTTATGATACAATGCCAATTTCTCAGAGAGAATACGATGAATGGCAGGCTAAGCAAAAACAACAACAAGAAAATAATTTAGGTCAGAAGGTTGATGCAACTGCCTTTGCTCCCGTTACTTCAAAAGTTGTGGTTAAACCTCAAGATGCGAAAAAAGGAAATGTAATGAATTTAATTTCATCACTTGACCCTTCAAAAGTTGCTCAAAATAAAAATTATCAGCAATTAAAAGAGGCACTTGCTAAAGGTGATGTAAAAGGGGCAGCAGTTGCAACGGCAAATCTAACAAAACAGGCAAATCAATTAAAGAAAGATACACCTAAAAAATCAAAAGATAACAAGCCACAAAATTATCAAGATTTAGTAAATGTTGAAGGTGCTTCAAGAATGGATATTGCTGTTGATTTAATGCCAAGAACCGCTTCTCAGCAGGAAGCCCCAATAGAATTACCACAAGAAAATTTAGGTGAAAGAATTAATTTAGAAACCATAAACAATTCTCAAGAACCAGTTTTAGCAAATAATCAAACGCAATCTCAGCCAACAATTCAGCCTATTCCTGTAACACCTCTAAAAGTATTTAGCCAAAAACCACAAGGCGGAATTTTATCTCAATTTAATAAAAAACCTGAAGATGATAAACCTAAAGAGGATTTTAGTGAAAATATTTCAAATGCACTGCAAAATCTTGCCGGAACAAGTCGTTCATATTTTGATGCAGTTGCAATCGAAACGCCTGCTGGCAGTAATATAAATCAAGCTGAAAATTTAGGTGAGCCAATTGTTAGCACTTCAAGCCCTGAAAAACCAAATATAACCTCAGAACAGCAACAGCTAACCACAAGCCAAAGTCAAAATCAAAATTCAG
>JANRLM010000080.1 GCA_033762595.1 Rickettsiales bacterium | reverse complement strand
CAACCGAAGCTATACTCTCTGCAAAAGCATCTTTATCAGGTGTTCAAAGAAAATTTCTTGCAGTCAAAGAAGGCAAGAATTTTAGACCCGTGAGAGATAGAGAAATCAGCACGCACATAGCAAAATTATCTTCTGGAAATTATAATGAAATTATTGAAATAGAATTTCTAACAAGTTTGGCAACTCAAAAACTTTTACCTAAAGATGATATTGTAGAAATGCAAATTGCTGAAATACCATACATTAATGAAAAAGCCTTAATAATTACTCGCTTTGATAGAACTCACTCTGGCAGAGGTAAAATTCATTTTGAGGAAATGAGCCAATTATTAAATAAAAAATCAGGTGATGCTAAATATGATGGCTCTTATGAAGATATGGGGAGATATATATCAGAAAACCCATATTGTATGCCAGTGGAGGCTCAAAAACTTTTTAGTCGCATTTTAGTTTGCTTTTTGCTTGGCAATACTGATGCACATTTCAAAAACTTTGCAATGTTTCACAAAAAGGAGGGCTTAAGGTTAACACCAGCCTATGATTTAGTTTCTGCTTATATGTTTAATTATAAAACTCTTGCCTTAGAAATCAACGGGGTAAAAGACTTAAACATAGGAAATTTAGAGGTAAAGCACTTGGTTAATCTAGGCTATAAATTTGGGCTTAATGATAAAATAATTATGAAATTATTTGAGGATTTAAGCAAAAACTTAGATAACGCTAAAAAAGCAATTAGTGAATCAAAGGTTGGAAGCCAAGATATAAAAAATAAATTAACAGAAATAATGGAGAAAAGATGGAACGGCAGTTTTTCATTAATTGGCAATTACTTGTTGAACAGGCAAAGCAGAGAAGAAAATCACAAAAGCTAACTCAAAAAGATTTAGCCTTACTTGCAAATGTTAGCGCGCCAACTATTTCAAATTTTGAAAATGGCGATGAAGATATTTTGGTTTCATCTGCGTTAAATATAATGGCGGTTTTAGGAATGGTTGATAAAAAAAATATCTATTTTTATGAATCCAAAGAAGCGGAATATCTTCCAGGCAGGCTAATCGTTAGATTTTGGGGATATGAAGGAGATAAAGAAATTCGCTGTGAAATTAGTGCTGAAGCCCTTTGGGATAATTTCAAATCTGATAGTGAACATCCATTAAAAATATTCAAAGATAATAGAAAATTTATAGAGAATAAAATCAAACAAAAATATATAAAAAATGAAATAGAATCTGATGGCTCTATTCTAATAAGAACAGGTGATTTATAACCCCACAAACTCCAAATTTCTGAGCCCTTCAAAATAATGTTTGTCTGTGCCGGTGAGCCAGATTTGGCAATCAATATTCTCTAGAAAATTGAATAATTTCCCTCTTTTTTCGTCATCTAAATGAGCAGCAACTTCATCTAATAAAAGCACTGGAAACAATCCGGTTTGGCTTTTTTTAGCAAGAATTGAGGCAATAGTTATTGAAAGTAAAATCGCCTTTTGCTCCCCTTGAGAAGCTAGTTCCGCAGGGATATTCTTCAAGCTATGCAATGCTCTAAAATCACTTTTATGAATACCAAAATTAGTTTTTTT
>JANRLM010000079.1 GCA_033762595.1 Rickettsiales bacterium | reverse complement strand
TTGATTTCGCTAAGCGACAAGCAATCGGTGATTCTCTATTTGCAAATTTAGTTACTGAAGTTTTAGGTGAAGGCGGAATTAAAAAATTATTTGGTGAAAATGATCCCTTCTCACCAAAGCATATGATGGAGAAGGCTGATTATCTTCTTGAAGATTATAATAGAACACTTGGAGTTGGGCTATCGCTATTCATAGATAAAGCAGATAAATCAATTTTTGAAAATTTAGAAAATGGAAAATTAACTAATGAAAATGTTAAATTAGCAATAAAAAAACTGGAAGAAAAAGGAATTACAATTGATGATATTTATGCCGAAGGTGAAAAACATCTAATCCAACAAAAATCTGAAATTGAAAATCTGCAAAAAACCTATGATGAAATGCTTAAGGCTTTTCCCAACAAGAAATTTGATAAAGGCGATAGATGGGTTGATAACATTACCCAAAAATTTAAGGAAAAATCTAATAAAGCAAAATTAGGGGCTTTTGATCACGAGGAAGGCGGTTTAACTTGCCCTTTAGTTGGGGTGGCACTCCATATTTCTTCTCTCGGTGGTTATGATTTTGAAAAAGGTGAATTAAATGATGTAGGTAAAGCTATCATAGAATCTAACCGCAAAACTGGCTATTTAGATGGGCAACCACAAGGGGGGCAAGTTTTAACGGAGGTTGAAGCAAAGAACTTCAAAACAGCGATGGCAACTGCGAATAAATATATTGAGGTTATGCGGCTTACCAAAACAGGCGAGTTTCTATTCACCGCTAGAAGTAGCCTTATTGAAAGGGAAAAATTTTCTAAAGTCGCCTCTGAGATTGTTCAAGGTGATAGATATGTGGCTATAAAAGATGTTAAGCAAGTAAGTTAAGCATTCATATTTCTTTTTATCTTCCAAATGCCATAAAGGCTAATAGCAATCCAGAATATTTCAATAACTAGGCTTGCTAAATTCCAAAATTTTATGAGTGATATTACATGCAAAACAGCACCAATTAAATTGAGAGCTGGGTATAAAATCTCATCGGCTTTAATTTTACCAATTTGTAGTAATAAATAAGCTAGAATTAAAAGCCCAACGCCAACTAAACCAAATGCATTATAAATAAAATCTTCCATAAAAATCTATGTTAAATAATTAAACTATCAGCTCTTTTTAGAAAAGCATCAGTCATTTTTTTTGTAGCTTTGTCAAATAATCCGCCGATTAATTTTTCAAGAAGCATATTTTCAAATTTGAAATCTAGTTCAAAAATTATTTCGGTTTCACCATTATTTGCTGGAGTTACAATCCAATTATTATGAAGATGCTTAAAAGGCCCTGAAACTAAATCAGTTTTAACTTTGTAACTTTTTATTTCGCTTGCTTCGTTTGGGTATGATAAAGAAACTTTTGAAGAATATTTATGGCTGAACATTTTGAAATGAACTAATAATTCAGCGATAAAATAATTTTCTTTTTGGTTGCGTTCTAAAATTCTAGCACCCGCCACCCAAGGCAGAAACTCTGGATATTTTTCAACATCAGCAATGATTTGAAAAACCTTTTCAGCTTTGTGCTTTGAATATATTTTATTGAAATGTTTAGGCACTGCTTTATAAATTGCTTATTTATAACAATAATTTGTTACAAAAATTTGCGTTTAATACAACTAATTTATGAAAATATTAGGTATAGAAACAAGTTGCGATGAAACTGCCTGTGCAATAGTTGATGAAAATAGAAATATTCTCTCAAATATAATTTATTCGCAAGTTGATGAGCATAAAATTTACGGCGGTGTAGTGCCTGAAATCGCCTCACGAGCGCATATCGATAAAATTGAAGTGGTTATTGATGAAGCACTAAAAAATGCAAATTGCACGCTTGATGATGTTGATGCAATCGCCGTTACGGCAGGCCCCGGGCTAATTGGTGGTTTGATTGTTGGTTTAATGAGTGCAAAGGGCATAGCATCTGCTAAAAATAAGCCATTAGTTTGTGTTAATCATTTAGAGGGACATTTGCTAACTTGCAGGCTTACGGATAATGTAGAATTTCCTTTTTTGCTATTGCTCGTTTCTGGTGGGCATTGCCAATTTATTTACGCAAGTAAATTAGGTGAATATAAAATTCTGGGTGAAACACTTGATGATTCAGCGGGTGAGGCATTTGATAAAACCGCCAAATTGCTTGGGCTTGGCTATCCGGGGGGGCCAATAATTGAAAAGCTTGCGAAATCTGGTGATGAAAATTCTTTCAAATTTACCAAGCCACTTTTTGGCAGTGATAATTGCAATTTTTCTTTCTCTGGCTTGAAAACTGCTGTTTTAAGGGAAGTTGAGAAAATAATTGCCCCCCACCCAACCTCCCCCCGTAAACAGGGTGAGGGGCTAAGTGAGAAAATTATCGCAGATATTTGTGCGTCTTTTCAAAAAACCACTAGCGATATAATTCTTGATAGGCTTAAAAACGCCTTAAAAGAAGCGAAAAAAATAAATCCGCAAATTAAGAATTTTGTTATTTCTGGTGGCGTTGCAGCCAATAAATATATAAATGGAAGTTTACAAAAATTCTGCTCTGAAAATGAAATAAATTTTTTCGCACCACCACTAAAATTATGCACTGATAACGCCGCAATGATAGCTTGGGCTGGCTTAGAAAATTTCAAAAATGGCTATCAAAGTAGCCTTGATTTTATTCCGCAAGCTAGGTGGAGTTTGGAGAAATAATTTATTCTTCAACAGGCATTGTTAAGCAAGTATATATAAGTTCCTAAACCTGCAATTGTCACCCCGCATTTATTGCGGGGTTAATGGCTAAAAGTGTTTATAAAACTAGGTTTTGAGCTTATCTTATGGTTTACCCCGCAACAAGTGCGGGGTGACACAACAGAGGAAAAGCAACGTAAATTTATAAAATCTATGCTTACCTAACAATGTTCTTCAAAAAACTCACTTTTTTTGTATCCTTGGGCGTAAAGCAAATGCGTTAAATCTGGAATATTAATATGGTGAGTTGTTTCATTTCTAACTTTTTGTTTGGCGTGGAATGCAATTCCAAGCCCTGCATTTTTAATCATTGGAATATCATTTGCGCCATCACCAACTGCAAGAGCCATAAAATTAGAGATTTTTAGTTCTTCACAATAAAAATTTAATGCGTTTAATTTTGAGGCGCTATCTAAAATTGGCTCTTTAACTGAGCCTTTTAATTTGCCGTTTTCAATTTCAAGAATATTAGATTCATCAATATCAAAACCGCATAAATCTCTAACTCTAGAGGTAAAAAAAGTAAAACCACCTGAAACTAAAACGCATTTCGTGCCATTATTCTTCATAGTTTGAACAAGCGTTTTTGCCCCTTTCATTAGAGTGATTTTACTATCAAAAACTTTTTGTAACTCGCTTTCTTGAAGGCCTTTTAATAGTGCAACCCGCTCTCGCAAAGCTGATTTGAAATCAAGTTCACCATTCATTGCTTTTTCGGTTATGGCAGAAATTTTATCCTTAAGCCCTAAGCAATCGGCAATTTCATCAATACATTCTTGGTTGATAATTGTAGAATCCATATCTGAAATGAATAGCTTTTTCTTTCTGCCTTCAATACCTTGCACAATAAAATCTATTGGAACATTTTTGAGTAATTCAAATAAAATTTCTCTCGCTTCATTTGCTTTTAGGTAGGAAAAATAAATATCGCAGGCTTTGTTTTCTGCCAAAATTTTCACATCTTCAACTGCCGCATTATTATGCTGAAGCATATCAACGATGTAATTTATTTCTGATTGGTTCAGCGGGAATTTATCATCAGATATTATTGTTGCTACAAATTTCATAAGAAAAACTTTTTGAAAAATTTGTAACTAAAACTTGCCTAATTTCAAGGGGAATTAGTACACATTAATGGGTACATAGGAAATGTTTGGAAACTATTTCTGCAGAAGCCATCTAACTGCCCGCATCCTGATGAGCCACATTGTGTAGTTGAGGCACTTGCCCAAAATGAATTTTCGTTTGTGGTTCTTTTCCATTTGAATGCAAATGAACAATGTTCGCTTCCTTGATTGGCAGTGTTTATATTAGTTTCAAGTATAGTAGCCTGAGAATAATCAACGCCAAGCTTACATGTTATTGGAAATGTGTAACTTCCATCATCAGTATTATTTTGTGTAATTACATTACAAGTATTTGTAATTACAAAGGCACACATAGGTTGGATCTTACAATTTGGGCACTCGCTTATCACCATTCCACCAAATCTAAATTCCCAATTTAATCCATCAATATTGCCCGATGTAATAACATGTCCAGGCGGAATATTGGTTTGGAAATTAAAATTTGGATCAATTGTATTTGAGCAAGGGTTTGGGGCGTTAGACCATTGTATAGAGCCAGTTTGAGCACAGCAACCTTGAGAGCCACAATTGTATGTATTTAATGAATAACTATTACATTGATAATTTGGAGCATCACAGCCATTTCCTCCGCTAGAAGAACTTGAAGAAGACCCGCTTGAAGAAGATCCATTGCATGAGCCAGGGTTACATAAACAGAAATTATATTGAGGGCAAAAACTACTAATGCACTGATCTTGCTGGCAGGCACATTGAAATTCATCATAGGCTGGGCAGTTTTGGCTACAGCAAGAATCTGTTGAGCAACAGCTTGGAACGCAGTTAGAGGCGGAACATTGGCCATTATTTACATTGCAACATTGACCATTAGGACATTGTGAATTATTCGTGCAACAATTCTGAGATTGGCAAGTTCCATTGCAACAATAAGGCTTACTTGCAGAACATTGTGAGTTGTTCGTGCATGAGCAAGAACCAACTTGGCATGCTCCATTACAGCAACTCATTCCAGAAGGGCATTGTGAATTATTCGTGCAAGAGCAAGGGGCAACTTGACAAGTTCCGTTGCAACAATTCGGAGTCCCTGATGGGCATTGTGAGTTATTCGTGCATGAGCAGGGTGCTGCTTGGCAATAATTTCCGCAACAAAATGGTGTTGCAGGATCTTCGCAATCTAAATTATTAGAGCAGAAAGAATTACAAGCTGCTTGACTACAAATGCCGTTACAACAATTGCCGCCATTACAATCTAATGAACTCTGACAGGTGTTACAAAGGTCTTGAGGGTTAAGTGATATGCTTATTGTAGATAAACCACTACTGCCTCCACCTTGCCCGCTATTTCCTAATTGACCGGAGCTATCGCCTTCTCCTGAGCCACTAGAAGATGAGTTGGGCTGTTCAGATAAACCTCTTATAATTATGTTTCCGCCACCTTTTGCAATTGTTCCAGCAATCCCATCTACTTTTCCAAATATATTTATTCTAGCTTCTTCACAAATTCCACTACAACACACAAATCCTAATGCACATGGGTTTGATATAGGATCACAAGGTGCATCAGCACAATTTCCTCCAACTAACGCACTAGAATTAACGCACATTCCATTGCAACATGTTCTACTCGAATCACAATCTGATGGTTTCTCGCATGGCTGATCTGTTTCATTACCGCAATTTACACATTGTTTATTTATGCAACATTTTCCATTTCCACAATCAGCATCAACATTGCAATTAACATCATTACAAGAAGATGTATTTGGACTACATAAACATAAATCATATTGAAAACAATTATTATCACAACAGCTATTGGTAGAGCAACAAGCTGGTTCACCGCCACTAGATGATGAAGATGAACTTGATGAAGAAGCATCCCCTCCATTACTACTTGAAGTGGATCCTTCATTTTCAGCGCCGCTAGATGAAGATGAGCTTCCACTGCTCGATGATGAATTTTCATCTGCGATGCACTTAGAACAAATATTACCAAAGCAACATTTGCCATTTTCACAATCAGAATTGCTTGAGCAGAAATCTGGATTATTTACACATTTACTATCTATACAAATTTCATTATTTTGACACTCTGAGTTATCATTGCATGTTTTACATTTTGGATTATCGGGTTCACAAGTACATAAATCGTAATTGGGACAATCTTTTGATGAGCAAGAATCTTTATTGCAATCACAAATTTTTGCATCGTGATTTGTGCATCTTGCATCACAACAAGAATCAGCTTCACAGCAATTTGGGAAATCTGCACAAAATGCAAGGCTACATTCCTGCTTTTCTAAGCTGCAACATTCACTATTTCCACAATCTTGCTTATCAACACATCTAGGGTTATCAGCACAGAATAAAGCCGAACAAGTGCCATTTCCATTAGTTATTTGACAACATTCCCCAACTGGACATTCGCTATTATTTGAGCAATTAGCTGCGCAAAATTGTTTGCCACATTGGCCTATTTGAGAATTACAGCATTCTCCAAGTGTTCCATCACACTGGGAAGCATTGGTACATTTGCATAAATCAGCAATTTGATTGCAACTATTAAAGCTATCTACTTGAACAAAAATATTTGCATAAGTGGCATCACAAGCCCTGCAACCAACACAGATTTTGTTGGTAATGTAATTACTTTTTCCATAAACTACAATATCATCAAAAGATGAACTTCTTTGAATATTATATTTATCAAGGCTTTCTTGCGGAGTATTTAGTGATTGTGAGGGGGCCAAAATAAAATTATCAAATTGTTCTTGCTTACCAAAATCAGCATTCACTTCACTGGCCGCATCATATCCTATAAAGCCAGATACACTTTTTGATGATATTGAATCATTTTTACTAATACTTGCTTTATTAGGTATATTTCTAACGCCATTTTTTGACCAGCTTCCAACAGCATCTTGCCCATAATAAATTACATAAAATTCAGCATTTTCATTTGAGTCAGCGTATAAAGATAAATTTTCTAGAAAGGATTTATTAATATCATAGTTTGTTAATACTCCAAACTTAGTTGGTGCGTATTGTGCAGAGCCATCAGAGCTTGCAAAGCTTGAACAACCACCCCTTTTAGTTTTGTGATTTGTAACGGCATAACCATAAAAATTTCCTTTTCCATCTTTAGCAACTTCTTCAGAAAGCCCAAGTGAAGAAAACGGAACTATACCCATTACAAAATCAGCTTCTACTGGCACAGGTGCACCCTGATATTCAGATTTTTTATCAAGGTCATAACTTAATAAATTGCTAGTTTTGCAGTAGCCAGAATCTGTATCTATAGCTTCACTACCAAAGCCTTGAGCATTAATTGGCGAAGCAGGGCAGGGGTATCTGCCAGATTTAGAAAATTCAATAATACTATTTCTTATTATTGATAATTCTTCTGATGCTTGTTTATGAGCAGAAATTTGATCTTTAGTTGAAACGCCAATAAAGCTTGCAGTAGCAACCGCTCCAACGGTTACAATGGTAACAATAGTTTCAATTAAACTGAATCCTTTTATTTTTTTGAATATTTTCACTTGTTAGATACTAGTTAAAATTTATCTAAAATTTTATTAAAATTATTTCTAACCTGTTGAATTTATTAATTTTTGATTATACCACAAATTAACTAAGAAGTTAAAACATTTTTTATAGTTTTTTTAATAAAATCAAGTTCAGAGAGTGAAATATTATAATTTGGCATAACATAAATTATATTTTTGAAGGGTCTAAGCCACAAATTTTGAGAAACAAATTTTTTTCTAAGCTCAAAAATAAACTTCCAAATATCATTTTTTATTTTATCAGGGTTTAATTCAATAACCACTATTGCACCTTTAACGCGAACATCTGCAACGATTTCAATTTGTTCAAACTCCTTAAATTTAGAAGAAAAATAATTTTCTATAAATTCAATTTTTTTAGTAAAATCTTCCCTTTCAAATAAATCAAGTGAGGCATTTGCAGCTGAACAAGCCAGCGGATTTGCCATAAAAGTAGGGCCATGCATAAAAGCTTTTTCGAGAGTGTCATCAAGGAAGGCTTCAAATATTTCTTCTTTGGCGATAGAGGCGGCTAAGCTAATCATTCCGCCAGTTAGGGCTTTGCCAACGCACATTATATCAGGGGAAATGCCCGCCTCATCACAAGCAAATTTATAGCCAGTGCGATAAAAACCTGTCATAATTTCATCAGCGATAAATAAAATATCATTTCTTTTGCAGATATTATAAATTTCCGCCAGAATATCAGCACTATGGAATTTCATTCCGCCTGCACCTTGCACTAGTGGCTCTATAATTAGCCCTGCTATATTTTTCTTTTCAGCCTTAAGCATTGCCTCAAACTCAGAAAACCCATATTCATCAGATGGTATATCCACCACATATTGCAAAGGTGCATAGTTATTGAAAGCCTTAGAAATCCATCCTTCTGGATCACTTAAAGAAATCGCTCCCATAGTATCGCCGTGATAGCCGTTTTTGAATGAAACAAATTTATTGCGGCGTTTTTCGCCCTTATTTCGCCAATATTGCACACACATTTTCATAGCAATTTCAACGGAAGTTGAGCCTGAATCTGCGAAAAACACTCTAGTTAAACCTTCTGGCGTTAATTTTATTAGCCTGCCGGCTAACTTATAAGCAGGCTCGTGGGCAAGCCCCGCAAACATAATGTGGCTAAGGGTTTCAGTTTGTTTTTTGATTTCATTAACTAGGTGCGGGTGCTGATAACCATGGCAGACGCTCCACCAGCTGGAAATTCCATCGAGTAACCTTCTTCCATCTTCCAAAATAATGTAAGAACCCTCCGCAGATTTAACCGGCAAGGGCAACTCCGCTGTTTTCATCTGGGTATATGGCAACCAAATGTTGGGATAATTTTGAGAAAGATAGTTCATGTTAATAAAAAAATATTATATTTTTTCTTATAATGTCACCCCGCATTTATTGCGGGGTTAACCAATAAGCACATTCAACACCTTGAAATATAAATATAAATAATTTCAACCATTAACCCCGCAATAAATGCGGGGTAACAATTTGGTGTGCGTCGGAAGAAAGTGCTTCAAATTCAATTTCTTATTTGATAAATCAAATTAAGTTGATTTAGATAAATTAATACAACGCAACTAGCCAGCTTGCAACCCCGCAACAAATATTAAAAAAAGTTAATATTTAATTTGCTTAATCACAATTTTCTAGAATTTTTTTACTTTTTCTAACTATCTTTATATCTAAATAAATATTTAGTGTATGAAAAAATTTAGAAGGTTAATTTTGCTAGTTTTAGCAGTTCTTGAGTTTCTTCCTATGAATGCCAATGCGGATTGGACTGGACCTGATGATGGTAGTGGCTATTGGGGGCCACCATTCTGCCATACAAGACCTGCTGATTTTACAGGAATTTGTATGGGGGAGCCAGAAGAATTTAGCTTTGATATAAAAAAATTCAGATTAAGAAAAGCTTCAGATCAAACTTTTTTTGATTTATCTACCGCTACTCAAACATTTGATTTTGCTAGTGCTTCCGCAGGAACTCAGCTTGGAAATTATGTAAGCGGTGTTGCTGTTCCTGCAGGAACTTATGACGCTATGAGTTTTGTAGCGGGCGTTGATATTGTTATTAGGGGTTCAGTTGCTTTAGATGGTGGTTCTGGGCCTACTTGTAGAACTGCTCCATCAGGAATTTCAACAGATGGCGGTGCAGCACAAGATTTTGTAGCAAGCAATAATAACACCCCTTTATTTGATGTTATAACTTCCGGCAGTGATGAAGTGGAAGGAGCAGCCACAGGCGGAAGCCTTGAAATTAATTATATTAACACAGATGGAGATTTAGTTTTCGTGGGTAATACAATTGGTGGTGTTAGTTTTCCAATTACTATTAATGATGGAAACTCCCTAACCTTCAATTTTTCTATGAGGCCAGTTAAAGGAATTGTTTTTGAATTTATAAACGGAGTTTGCCAAGAAGCCTTCTCAGGTGATATGCAAATTGCCATTTCTGCAAATGTTTTATAGGGTAAGGGGGATTCATGAAAATTCGTTCTAAAATTTCATTAGTAAGTTTATTAGTTTTAACAACAATTTATTCAAGCTCAGCAAATTCTAATGATTTGAAATCTGGATTAGCTGAATCAGCAAATAAATTTCTTTCACCAGCTTTAAGCAAATTATTTGAAAATGATTATGAGGAAGCTCCAAATTGGCTAAAAAGGTTGGAAATTGAACATCAACTTAATGAAGATGGTAAGCCTCAATTTGGTATTACTACAATCCAGCCTATTTTTGAGGCTAAGAATGATTTTCTCTTTAACCAAACTCGAATTGCTTATGGTGATAGCGGTAGGCTAACTACAAACTTAGGTTTGGGTTATAGGCACTTAACCGAAGATGAGAATATATTCTACGGCACTAACTATTTTTATGATTTTCAAGGGCCTTATGGCCACCAAAGAAGTGGCTTGGGTGCTGAATTACGCTCAGCTTCTTTTGAGGTAAATTCAAATTATTACCTACCTCATACGGGCTGGCGAGATGTTGATACAATTTATGAAGAAAAAGCATTAGAAGGATTTGATACTGAATTAGGCTTTCAAACGCCTTATATGCCTTGGGCTTGGTGGTTTGCAAAAGGGTATCAATATAGTAGTGAAATTAATAAATCTGAGAACATAACAGGCGGACAATATTCGCTTCGCTTAAGGCCCTTTGAGAATATAGATATTGAAGCAGGTTATAATAATAGTAATGAAACAAAACCTGAGAATTTTGTTGCACTTAGATATAGAATTGGCTTTGATGACCCACAAACCATTACTAAAAAGCGTAGTATGTTTTCAAATACCGCTTTTGAATATGGCTCTTCTATGAGGGAAAAAATATATGATAGGGTAAGGCGTTCAAACAATATCACTGTTGAAAGAAGAGTAAAAGGCGGTGGCGGTGGCTCTGGTGGCACGGCAACTGTTGTAGTTTCTGTGGGTAGTTAATACATTTTTTATGATATAAACTCAACTACTTTACTTACCGCAAAGCCGAGGATTGCCTCTCTTGAGCCTTTAACTTCTGAGAATAAATTTTTGCCGTTAAGTTCAAATTTATAACTACCTGCACAACCTATGGGGTTATCTTTTTTAATATAATCCCAAATTTCTGCATCAGAAAGGTTTTTCATGGTAAGTTCTGCAATTTCAATATGCTCCATAACAGGTTTGGAATTTAGCAAAATACAAGTTCCATTATTTTGAAAATGCGTTTTGCCATTCATCTTTTTGAGGCTAGTGAAGGCTTCATCTTCATTATTAGATTTTGAGATTATTTCGCCATCAAGTTCACAAATTTGATCGCTGCCGATAACATAGGCATCAGGGAATTTTTCGGAGACGGATTTAGCTTTTGCAATTGCCAGCTCTAAGGCCAGTTGTTTTAGGGGTAAGTTTTTAGGGACTAGGGATTTCTTAACTTCTTCCTCATCGCAAAAGGGTTTTATAACTTCAAATTTGATGTTATTTTCAATAAGTAATTGTTTTCTAATCTCTGAACCAGATGCAAGGATTATCCTTTTCATATTAATTATCTATAATATTGCATAAAATGATAAATTATATTACAATTACGCTCTAAGCAATAAATAATCTATGCCTAAAATATCTGAATTTTTGGGGATTATAATAATGATGTTTTATGATGAACATAATCCTCCACATTTTCATGCTAAATATCAAAATTATGATATTATAGTTGAAATTGAAACAGGTATTATAAAAGGAAAATTCCCCCCAAGAGCAACTAGGTTGGTTTTAGAATGGCATGAAAAACATAAAGAGGAATTGCAGTCAAATTGGCTTAGAGCAACTAGAGGAGAAGAATTGGCAAGAATTGAGGGCTTAGAATAATGTTACAAACTCAGGAAATACAAAAATATCATAAATATCTTCATAGCAAAATTGAGGCTGATTGTTTTTTTCCAGAAGTTACAAAAGTAGAATATTTAGAAAATTTTATTTTGAAATTAAATTTTAAGAATGGATTATCTAAAATTGTAGATTTTTATCCTATATTGAAGGATAAGAAAGGTTTGTTTGAGGCATTAAAAAATCAAGATTATTTTAAGAATGTTTTTATAGATAACGAGCTTGGAACAATAGTTTGGAATAATGGCTTAGATTTTTCACCTGAGTTTCTATACAACTTATAAGCCAAAATTTTTGATTTGACAAAATTGAAGGTTGCATTTAGAAGCCTTTGTATAATTGCACTGGCTTGTATTAAGGCAATTTATCTTTTCATATTACCCTTGTTTTGGTAAACAATACGGAAGCGTGGCCGAGCGGTTTAAGGCACCAGTCTTGAAAACTGACGTAGGGGCGACTCTACCGTGAGTTCGAATCTCACCGCTTCCGCCAGCACAACCCACACGAGAGGGGTTGTTTTTCGCAAGGCGAAACAAGGCTTTAAGCTCCTTATTTTCCGCCAGTTTCAAAAACACTGAACTTCAAAGACATTCTTTCCTAAACATCACCTCATTTCAACCAATACGAGAGCATGAAGTTGGTTCGAATCTTCTAACCATAGTTTAAGAAACGGCAGAAACCTTGCTTATCAAGCAGTTCAGAGGCAAATAGACGAAAGACGCTGAGGTCTGAACTTAATTTGAAGAAGTTCAGGATTTGAAGATAGTTTGAAAAATTTTCTGCTAGGGCAGACGAGATTCGAACTGGTTCAGTATTTTTTATTGAGTTTATAAAGATATTCAATTAGTTTTTAAAAAAAGGATTTTTATATGGAGCAAAACAATAATAAAAAATCATTTTGGGATAAATTCTTCACTTATTTTGTAGGTGGATTCTTTTTTGTTTTTGGAATAATTTTCTTATTACATCCATTAATAGACATAATAAGATCTGGTAAATTTGATGTTGTTCCTGATATTATAATAATGGGAGTAATATTTTTCCTTATTGGAAGCTCAATGTTATTTCCTCAGAAATTTGGAAAGAAAATAGGTGTTATTATAACTAGTTTTTTTAGCTACCTTTACAAAGGTTTTGTTAGAATAACAGGGATTAAAGGAGACCCTTTCGAAAACAAATATTTTCAAGCAATTTTATCTTTTAGTTTTGCTGCATTGAATTTTTTCAATATGGATATTTTTGAAAAAAGAGGCGGTATAGTTGAAATTGTACCTTATATAGGAATACCAATGTTTACGATTTTGGGGGTGTATAGTTTATTCCCTAATTTTACTAAAATTATGGGGATAATTTTAGTATGGATTATCGCCATAGGAGTAGCAATAGGTATCCTTATTCTTATTGCAAAGTCAGTTGGTGCTATACCTCTTTCTATAATAATAGGTGCAATAATAATTGCTTCTGCAATCAAAAGGAAAAAATGACAGATATTACAATTTCAGATAGTTTAATAATATTAGCCACTTTTTTAGGTCCAATAGTGGCAATCCAAGTTCAAAAATTTATTGAAAAACTAAAAGAAGGTAAGAATAGAAAGCTTTGGCTTTTTCATACGCTTATGGCAACAAGAGCTAACAGAGTTTCTGATAGGCATGTAGAAGCTTTAAATATGATTGAAATAGAATATCATAACGATAAAAAAGCTAAAAAAATTATAGATGCTTGGAGAGAATATCACTCATTGTTAAATGACAGAGGTATGGATATAAAACAATGGACACAAAAACAAAATGAATTGTTTGTAAATTTACTTTATGAAATGTCTCAATTTCTTGGTTACAGTTATAATAGAGTTGAAATTCAAAAAGGTTGTTACTCTCCTGAAGCTCATGGAGAAAGAGAGGCCATACAAACGATAATTAGCCGAGGTTTTGCTGATATTTTTATTGGGAAAAAAACTTTCCCAATTTCTCTTTCTAATTCCCAAGATGGGAATCAAGAGGTTGACAAAAAAGATAATATTGATTTGTGAAATTAATCGCTTTAATTTCAGTTGAAACTCAGCAACTTTTTCTACAACCCTTAGTTTTCCTAACTTTTGCCAAACCCAAGCTGGCTCTATTAAGACGGTTTCAGTTTTGTTTTACAAACACCGCCTTTTATTCAACAAATCTAACCAACGCCTAGTTTCTTCTGCAAGTCTGAGGAAGAAGTTGTGTATTGAAATTTAGCCTTCTTACCAGGGAAAACATATTCATAAGCCTTAACTGCCATTAGGGCGGCCTCGTGAAAACCAGAAAGAATAAGTTTTAATTTACCCGGATAATAATTGATATCTCCGATTGCAAAAATTCCTTTCTCACTAGTTTCAAATTTTTCAGTATCAACTGAAATGAGATTTTTCTCTAAGTTCAAACCCCAATTCGCAATAGGCCCTAATTTCATTGTGAGGCCAAAAAAAGGAAGCATCATATCGCAATTATAATCAAATTTATTGCCATCATTTTCAGTGATTTCAATGGCATTTAGTTGACCGTTTTCACCAATTAAATTTGTAACCTGCCCGAAAGTAATTTTGATTTTTCCTTCGCTTGCAAGGCTTTTGACTTTATCAACTGAGGCAACTGCACCTCTAAAATCATCTCTGCGGTGAATAAGAGTAATTGATTTTGCGAGAGGCTCTAAGTTTATAGTCCAATCTAATGCGGAATCTCCACCGCCAACGATTACAAGGTTTTTATCTTTGAAATTTTCCATTTTTCTAACCGCATAAAAAACGGATTTATTTTCATATTGCTCAATATTTGCAAGGGGTGGTTTTTTTGGCATAAAACTGCCACCTCCGCCAGCAATTGCAATAACTGGTGCGATGAATTCATTGCCGATATCTGTAATAACTCTGAACTTGCCATCAGGCATTTTCTCAATGGTTTCAACCATTTGTGAGAGATTGAGATTATATTTGAAAGGTTTTATTTGTTCAAGCAAGTTATCAACTAGCTCCTGTCCAGTGCATTTAGGGATTGCAGGGATATCATAAATTGGTTTTTCTGGGTAAAGCTCGGCACATTGGCCACCTGGTTTATCAAGAATATCAATTAGCTCAGAACTCATTCCGTGCAGCCCAAGCTCAAACACTGCAAAAAGCCCAACTGGTCCTGCACCAATAATTATTACATCTGTTTGTTTAGGATTCGACGACATATTTCAACTTGAGGTTAGATAATTGTATTTATTAGTGTAATTAGAGATTTTTCATCTTCTTTAGAAAGTGAACCTAATTTTTTCTCAATTAGTGAGGTTTGTATAGTAAAAATACTTGCTTTAATAAAAGACTTTTTTGGTAAGCCTGCTGATAAAATATCAGATATAAAAAATTCATTTAGAGAGATTCTAGCATTAATTATTCTACTTGAAATTGGCATAAACAGCAAATCTCCCTTTTCTTCAAATAGGATATTTTTACTTACAATAACTATTGGTCTTTTTTTTTGATGGGAAAAATCTGTAAATGGAACTTTTGCAATAAGTATATCCCCAAATTTATATTCTGTCATAAATTTCATCGTCTTCATTATCCCATATTTCTTTGAATTTTGGGGCGGAAATTAATAAGGAATCATCTTTGAGGGCTTTTTCCTCTTTTTGATTAACTAGAAATTCAGCAAAATTCATCAGTTGAATAAGATCAATATCTGATAATTTTGATGCTTTGCTAATAAGAATTTTTTCAAAATCAGTTGATAACATATAAATAAATAGTTCTTTATCCATTATAACTAATCAATTTAGCTAATTCAATAAATATTGAGCAACCAAGAAAATAATTGATTAAATACAAAAAATAATCAATTTCTATCATTATGGATATTTTAATTTTAATTATACCAATTACACTTTTGATATGTGTTTTAGCACTACTAGGGGTGTTTTGGTGCTTAAAATCCAAGCAGTATGAGGATTTAGAGGGAAGTGCTGCAAGAATAATTTTTGACGATGAATAAACTTAAAGAAAATGACTTTCTAAAAACCTCAGAAAAACCTCACTTTTTGGGGCATCGCAAAAGGTTGAAAGAAAGGTTTTTAACTTCTTTAATAAATAATTCTTCAAGTTCTATTCCAGATTATGAAATATTAGAAATCGCCTTATTTTCTGCCTATCCAAGGCAGGATGTAAAGCCCATTGCTAAAGATATTTTGAGTAAAGTTGGCTCTCTAGCAAAATTAATTTCTCTTGATGCTAACGCCCTTGAAAAACAATATGGCTTAAGCCAATCTGCGGTAACTACAATAAAAGTTATGAATGAGTTTTTTCTCAGGGTTCTTAAAGAGCAAACCAAGGAAAAGCCAATCTTACAAAGCTGGAAGGCGCTGCTTGATTATTGCAAAATAGCAATGGGGAATGAAACTCGCGAGCAATTTAGAATATTATTTTTGGATAAGAAAAACAAACTTATCTCAGAT
Source organism: Rickettsiales bacterium (assembly GCA_033762595.1). Classification (NCBI taxonomy): domain Bacteria; kingdom Pseudomonadati; phylum Pseudomonadota; class Alphaproteobacteria; order Rickettsiales; species Rickettsiales bacterium. Next base: position 3,306 of record JANRLM010000079.1, on the reverse strand, counting down.
GAAGTGCAACAAGTTGGAACGGTTGATCAAACCCCAATTTACCCTAGGGAAGTTGTAAAAAGGGCTCTGGAGCATGGGGCTTCTGCGATTATTTTAGTTCATAATCACCCATCGGGTGATCCAACGCCTTCCAAGGCTGATATAGAAATGACTGAAAATGTTGAAGGGGCATTAAATAGCGTTGACATAAAACTTCATGATCACCTTATAATCGCTGGTGATTCTCACTTTAGTTTTGCAGGTAATGGCTTGATTTAGAAAGAAAAGTCGGTGATTATTTTTTGGGGGGGAGAGTATTATTAACCACCGACAATTTTATTGTAGCATAAAAAGGTTAATAATTCATTAAAATTTTAAGCAATTTTGAAGTTTATTTTATTGCATCACAGAAAATATTAGTGGGGCATTTTGCGTAAAAAATATAAATTTTCTTGTATATTTCAGTAACCTATAATAACTCTCAGGTTATAAATATCATAAATTAAGATGGTTAAGCCTGCAAAATTAGATTTTGTTATTCAAGATGCAAAAGTTATGGATCTCAAGCAAATTAGAGATATCTATAGCTATTATGTTAAAGAAAGCGTTACAACGCTTGAAGAAAACTTACCCTCTGAAGCCCAATTTTTAGAAGTTTATGAGGCAACTCTTGCCAAAGATTTGCCGTTTTTAGTTGCAAAAGCAGGTAGCCAAGTGGTTGGCTATTCTTATGTTTTGCCTTTCAGAAAACGCTCGGCTTATCGCTATACGCTTGAAGATTCAATTTATATTCATAAAGATTTTATTGGCAAGGGTATTGGCAGGGCGTTAATCAATGAGTTGCTAAAAAAATGTAAGGCAATTGGCTATAAACAGATGGTTTCAGTAGTGGTTGCTGATGAAAACCAGAATTCCTATAATTTTCATAAAGCTCAAGGTTTTGAAGAGAGGGGCAGGCTTATAAAAGTAGGCTTCAAATTCGGCAGATGGCACGATACAATTCTTATGCAGAAAGAGATTTAATTGAACCTATCCCACTTATATTTATAAATTTGCTACTTGATTATTTTTTGCAGAGTACAAGATAAATTTTGAAGGAATAGTTACTCATATTTCAAAAAATTTATCGCAGTTATATGCAAAAAATAATAGTAGCCCTGCGGGTTATGGCAAAAAATAAATTCTATAAATATTAGTGGGATAGGTTCTTAAAACCCATGTCTAACCCTACCGAGGATTGTTAAATCAAGCTCGTTATTTGTCATATGGTTTGCGTTTCTAACTGCCTCACCTGATACAATTATATCAGTTTCTTCAGCAATTTCTTTTGCGTAAGATGTATGTATTTTTAATGCTCTCGCATTAGGTGCAAGCGTTTGTGCGAATGAAGTTTGATTCACAACCCCGCCCTCATCCATAGTTAAAGTTGTGCCTCTTGCAGTGCCACTTTCAACCCTTAAAGGCTGACCAAAAGCCATAATTAATTTATCATTTCCAAAAATTTCTTTTCTAGATAAACCTAAATTAAATGCACTTGTTATAACATCACTAACTTGTGAGAAAGCTGAATTTTGGGCTGGGCTTGTTGAGCTTATACCCGCAAATCCAGATGCAAATAAACTCCACTTGCTGTTAACATCATAATTCAAATCAAGGCCAGTGAACATTGTGTTTGAGTTATTAGCAAAATCAAATGCACCGCTAGTTTGCACACCGAATAAGCTATTGTTTTCTTGCAAGAAACCTTGTTTGAACCCGATAAATAAATTATCAGTTGGTTTATAATTTAACTCTAAAACTGATCCTGCAAATTCTAAACCGAAATTATTATCAGAGGTAAAGCCAGTTGCCCTCGCTGATAAATTATCAGAGAGGTTAAACGACATTTGCGAAGCAGTTGATTGAATGTTTTCAATAAATCCGAGATATGGGTTGCTAAAATCTTCAGGGGTGATGAAATCAGTTGCTTCATAAGCAAGGTTAGGGTTTGAAAATAAATTATTCAAATTAGCGGTGTAACCGAAAGTTGCTTCAACATCTTTACTAACTTTGAAGCTAGTTAAAGCTGTTATTGGAAGTTCATTTAACAGCATTTCAGTGTTTTCAGTTGAAAGATTCGCCATACTATTATTATCAAATTTTACGCTGAAAGTTTCAGTAATTTTTGTTTCATTTAATTTTAGAGAGCGAATTTCAGGATTTATAAAATTTGTATATTTATTTATAATATCTTCTCTAGCGTTTCTAACTTGAACAGGGGATTGCATTTGGAAATATCTATCTAAATCATCAATCATCATTACGCTCATTCCCTCACCTTCAGAGCTAAAACCCTCAGGAGTGCCGAGTGCAGAGCCAAAAGCAGATTGTATAGTATTTACTGAAACATAGCTTGGTGTTCCTGCAAAGCTAACATTCTGACCACTTCCATTTGCGAAATATGTTGCAGAAGCATTAGGGTTTAAGGCTCTCTCAAGGTTAGGGATACCAAAGCCAAAAGTGCTATCCCAGCCAGTTGCACCAATATCATTGGCAGTTTGTGCTAAAATTCTTGAGATTTGGCCATTGGTTAAATTAGGGTAGGCTTGAGCCATAACGCCAACAACTGCAGCAAAGGCCGGTGCTGCATATGATGTTCCCGGTAAGCCAGTTCCACCGCCAACACCAGCAGGCATTGCGAAGCAAGAGTAAGTATTACCACATCTATTAGAATAGCTTGCAATTGATGTTCCAGCAGGATTAGTTGCAACAACTGCATACCAACCATTATTAAAACCAGCTTGGTCAGCCCATGCTGCTGGCATACTCGGGTTAGGTGCTGAGTTGTTTCCGGCCGCCATAACTAAAAAATGTTTATAGTTACCTGAAGCTGTTACTAAAGTGCTTTTTGGAGTAAAACCACCACCAAAACTCATATTAACAACGCCTCTTGCACCGCCAATATTATTAATATAATTTGCACCTGAAGTTAAATTTGAACCGCTAAATGTGCTAACAAAATAAAAATTACCTTCATAAGCACCTTGAGCTAAAACACCAGCAACGGTTTGTCCGTGCTTCCAGCCACTTGAACCCCTCCAGCTTATATTTGCTGAATGTGAATCTCCATTTGGATTAAAAAGTCCTCCTTTAATATTTGAAGTCGGAATTAAGCCGGTTAATTTTGATATATTTGCTTGTTGTGTTCCTGCAAACCAATCCCAAACGAAGAAATTTATATTTTTACCAGTTAAATTTCTTCTATGTGCCGCATCAAATTTTGAAACATTTAGATAATTTGCATTAGCAGTCATAAAAGCTTGGTTTTTAACCTGAGCTTCAGTTCTA
>JANRLM010000078.1 GCA_033762595.1 Rickettsiales bacterium | reverse complement strand
CAAAAAAGCACAATTTGCAGTGCAAAATCTAATTGATGGTGCATATCAAGGTAACCTTGATAACAGGCTTAACCCTTCAGAATTTGATGGTTTCTATAAAGATTTAGCTTCAAGTATGAATGGTTTAATGGACGCTATTGTTAAACCTCTTAACACTTCTATTGAAGTTCTTAAAAAACTCTCAGCTGGTGATTTAACTAAACGCGTTGAGGGTGAATTCAAAGGCTCATTTGGTGATATGCAAAACGCACTTAATGAAACTATTGATAACCTGAAAGATATGGTCTCAAAAATTATCGGCACGGCTTCAAATGTGGCTTCTGCTTCAGCAGAAATTTCAGCTGGTAGTGCTGATTTATCAGCAAGAACTGAGCAACAAGCCTCTAACCTTGAAGAAACAAGTGCTTCTATGGAGCAAATGACGGCTTCTGTTCGTGAAAATTTACAGAATGTAAATCAGGCTTCAACTTTATCTTCAAAAACCAAAGATATTGCTGATAAGGGTGGGGAATCAGTTGGCAAAACCGTTCTTGCGATGAAATCAATTGAAGATTCCTCTAAGAAAATTGCTGATATAATTAGCGTTATTGATGAAATTGCCTTCCAAACCAATCTTCTTGCTCTAAATGCCGCCGTAGAAGCAGCTCGTGCAGGCGATGCAGGTAAGGGGTTCGCTGTAGTTGCGGAAGAAGTTCGCAATCTAGCTGGTAGAAGCTCGCAAGCATCTAAAGAGATTAAAGAGTTAATTTCAGATAGCGTAAATAAAGTTAAAGACGGCGTTGATATTGCACAAAAATCTGGTGAAAGCCTTGGTGAAATAGTTTCTTCTGTAAGCAAACTTACTGAACTTGTTTCAAGCATTACAAATGCAACTAATGAACAATCAACTGGCATTGAACAAGTAAATTCTGCGATTTCCAACCTTGATCAAATGACGCAACAAAATGCGGCTATGGTTCAACAAAACACTGCATCTGCAGAATCTTTAAGCCAACAAGCTGAGGAGTTGCAATCAATGATTAGCTTCTTCAAAATTGATGATTCATCAATTAAGCAAATTCAACACTCTACAGCTAATCAAAATATGGCTAAAGTTAAGACTAAACCAAGTGCAAGTGCAAATTCAAAACCTAAAATTTCAGCTCAAAATAAAACAGGTGCAGAAAAAATTTCTACTAATGCAACCCCTGCAAGCGATGGCTGGGAAGAGTTTTAATCATTAAAAGAACTTTGGTAGTGTTATCAAAACATAGATTTTAACAACTTAATCACCAATTGTCACCCCGCATTTATTGCGGGGTTAATGGTTGGAAGTGCCTCTAAGACTCAAGATTTGAGCGTGCATTATGGTTAACCCCGCAATACTGAAGGCAGATGTTACTGCCTGAAGCGGGGTGACACTACAAAGGAAAAGCAACAAAATTTAACATAATCTGCTACTGAATAACCTCTCTCAAAACTTTAATCCAGTTACCCTTGAAAAACATATAATAATAGTGTATATTATATGCATAACCTAATAAGGAAAAAATGAAAGATTATACAAATTACGCCTCAGCACAATCCACAACCATTGATGCAGGCTTAAGATCTCATATGATAAAAGTTTATAACTACATGGCTGCTGGCCTTGGCGTTAGTGGTTTAGTTGCTTATTTTGCCTACACCAGCCCTGAATTTGCAGCTCTAGCATTCCAACTTAGATGGGTATGTTTTTTTGCAATTCTTGGTATGGCTTTTCTTGTAATGCCTAGAATGTATTCTATGTCTGAAAATGGTGCAAAACTAACCTTCTTTGCATATTCAGCGATTCTTTCAATCTCAATAGCACCAATGTTTGCAATTTACACTGGTGAAAGTATTGCTAGAACATTCTTTATCACAGCCTCAGTTTTCGGCGGTTTGAGCTTGCTTGGTTATACCACTAAAAAAGATTTAACAAGCTGGGGAACCTTCGGTGCGATTGGCGTTATCGGTGTTTTCTTTGCGGGTCTGTTAAATTACTTCTTTTTCAAAAGCACTGGAATGCAATTAGTTACAAATATAGTTGCAATAATTGCGGTAATTGCTCTAACGGCTTATGATACTCAAAAAGTTAAACAAGCATATTATGTTTCAGGCGGAAACCCTGCAATTGCTAATAAATCAGCGATAATTGGTGCATTACAATTATATTTTGATTTTGTTTATCTGTTCATTCACCTAATGCAAATTTTAGGAAATAGAAGGTAATATTTCTAATTTATTTCCAGCTAAAATAAGCAGCTATTGAGGCATAAACCGCCCACATTGATGGGCGAAGGAAAAGCCCTCTTAGTGCATAAATAATGCAAATTGAGAGAAATCTATTGTTCAAAACCCAACTTGAATATTTACTCGGCAATTTATTGATGATTTTTAGCAGGGCTTTTTTAAGCCATTCTGGAGTGATTTTTATTATAAAATTATCAATCTTTTCTGAAAATTTTCTCATTAAAACTATGGATATTTTTGTAATTTCTTTTATTAGGTTATAAAGAAAAAATAAACTTTTTTATGTCAGAAACTAAAAATACAAAATTTGATATTGCAATAATTGGCGGTGGGCCTGGTGGATATGTGGCGGCAATCCGTGCTTCTCAGCTAGGTTACAAAGTTGCACTGGTTGAAAAGGAGCATCTTGGCGGAATATGCTTAAATTGGGGGTGCATTCCAACTAAGGCATTGCTTAGAAGTTCTGAGATTTATCATCTAATGCATAATCTCTCAGAATTTGGTTTATCGGCAGAAAACATCAAATTTGATTTCAAAAAAGTGATTGAGCGTAGCCGAAATGTCTCGGCAAAACTTACGCAAGGCATCAAACATTTGATGAAAAAAAATAAGGTTGAAGTTTTTAATGGCTATGGAAAACTAAATGGCAAAGGTAAAGTTTCCGTGCGTGAGAGCGGTGATAGAGATAGCAAAAAAATCGCTGACCTTGAAGCTCGTCACATAATTTTTGCAACTGGTGCAAGGGCAAAAACCTTTGCTGGCTTGGAACACGATGAGCAATTAGTTTGGAGTTATAAAAAAGCAATGACACCTGATGAAATGCCTAAATCTCTGCTAGTTGTAGGTAGTGGTGCCATAGGAATTGAATTTGCAAGTTTCTATAATTTTATGGGTGCAGATGTAACTATTGTTGAAGTTCAAGATAGAATTTTACAATTTGAAGATAAGTAAATCAGCCAGTTAGCACATAAAGCATTTGAAAAACAAGGCATCAAAATCAAAACCTCCACATCTGTTGCGGAACTTAAAAAAGGCAAAAATGATGTAACGGCAATCCTCAAAAATAAAGAAGGCAAAACTGAAGAACTCAAAGTTGATAGAGTTATCGTTGCGGTTGGCGTTGTTGGAAACACTGAAAATCTTGGGCTTGAAGGCACTGCCGTTAAGGTTGAAAAAAATCAAATTCAGGTTGATGAATTTTTACAAACTGATGAGGAAAATATTTATGCAATCGGTGATGTAGTTTCAGCCCCTTGGCTTGCTCACAAAGCATCACACGAAGGTGTAATTTGCGTTGAAAAAATTGCTGAAAAAGAAGGCAAATATAAAAAACATGTTCACCCAATGAAGCGGGAAAATATCCCAGGTTGCACTTATTGCCACCCACAAATTGCATCAGTTGGCTTAACCGAAGATAAAGCCAAAGAAGCTGGATATAACATTAAGATTGGCAGATTCCCCTATATTGGCAATGGTAAGGCGATTGCACTTGGTGAAACTGATGGTTTGATTAAAACTATTTTCAATGCTGAAACTGGCGAATTACTTGGTGCACATTTAATCGGTGCAGAAGTTACTGAGATGATTCAAGGTTATGTAATTGGCAAAACTGCGGAACTCACTGAAGAAGATTTCTTCCACACGATTTTCCCTCACCCAACCTTAAGCGAAATGATGCACGAAGCCAGCCTAGATGCTTGGAAACAGGCACTTCATTTTTAGGCAATTTATATTAAAAGTTTTACCTAATTAAAAAGTAAAATTTATGAAATTATTTTTTATATTAAACTTAATTCTTATTCTAGAATCCTGTGCTGTTTCGGAGGAAACCTTTACCCCTAATGGAAAGAAAGGTTACACAATTAATTGTTCGGGAACAGCATTAAGCTGGGCTGAATGTTATGCAAAAGCTGGAAAATTATGTTCTACATCTGGCTATAAAGTAATAGAAAAATCCTCAGACAAAAACTCTTCACTTTCTGCAAATCAATATGGATTGTATGGTCTAGAATCAAATTCACGGTCTTTGTTAATTGAGTGCAAGTAGTGTATTCTTTATAAAATCACATGAAAGCCAACCCTACCCCATTTCAAACATCGGGGTTAATTAAAATACCAAAAATTATATCTTCTATAATTCAAATCTAACTATTTATAAGCATATTTTAATTTAACTTGTCTTTAGGCTAGAAATTTATATAAATTGTGCTTTATAAGAAATTTCTTACTACAACAATGATTAAAAATAATTTCAACAATGATTAAAAATAATTTAGCAATGAATGAAATTATCAATAATTTCTCAAATAAAATAGATAATTTTGGCAATAATATTAGCACTAATTTGGTTTCTATTTCAGAAAGGCTTTCAAAATTAAAAGGCTTAAAGCCCCTGATTATCAAAGGAAAGGAGTATCTTCCACTGGTTGAAGGTGGCAAAGGTATTGGTGCTACCAATGGCGTAAGTGCTGGTGCATTTGCAGCGGAAGGTGCGGTTGGCACTTTTTCTGGCGTTAATGCTGAAAGATATGACGAAAATGGCAAAGTAATTCCACAAGTTTATTACGGCAAAACTCGTAAAGAAAAACATGAGGAACTTATTGCAATGGGCATTGAAGGCGGTGTTCAACAGGCGAAAATCGCAAAGGAAATCTCTGGCGGAAATGGCAGAGTTCATATGAATATCCTCTGGGAAATGGGCGGTGCTGAGCGAATCTTACACGGGATTTTAGATAGAGCAAAAGGGCTTATTGATGGCGTAACTTGCGGTGCTGGTATGCCTTATCGCCTATCAGAAATTGCCGAAAAATATGACGTAATGTATTATCCAATTGTTTCTTCAATGCGTGCTTTTAGAGCATTGTGGAAGCGTGCTTATGAAAAAACAAAACATCTGCTCGGCGGTGTTGTTTATGAAGATCCTTGGCTTGCAGGAGGGCATAATGGATTATCAAACGGCGAAGACCCTAATGTTCCGCAATCTCCATATGAAAGAATTGTTGAGCTTCGCAAATTTATGAATGAAGTTGGCTTGCAAGAAACCCCAATCATAATGGCAGGTGGTGTTTGGAATCTTCGAGATTGGCAAGATTGGTTTGATAATAAAGAAGTTGGGCCTATCGCATTTCAGCTAGGTACAAGGCCGTTGCTCACCAAAGAAAGCCCAATCCCGAATGATTGGAAAAAACGACTGCTAACCCTCAAAAAAGGTGATGTTTATTTGAATCGCTTCAGCCCTACTGGCTTTTATTCTAGTGCGGTTGAAAATCTATTCTTGCAGGAACTCAAAGGCAGGGAAGAAAGGCAGATTGAGTTTAGAGCCACCCCAGAAGGTGAATTTACTGAGGCTTTGCCCTTACCCCCTCGTGGCAGACCAGTTTATGTTAAAGGTGAGGATTTACCAAGAGCCAAAGATTATATGGAACAAGGGTTTGATACCCCAATGAAAACACCTGATGAAACCTTGATTTTTGTATCAAAACAAAAATCTGAGGAAATTGTTACTGATCAAATAAATTGTATGGGTTGCCTTAGCCATTGCAGATTTTCCAACTGGAAAGATAAAGATGATTTCACAACTGGTAAAAAAGCTGACCCAAGAAGTTATTGCATTCAAAAAAGCTTGCAAAATATTATTAATGGAGAATCTGTAGAAGATAATCTTATGTTTGCTGGGCATAATGCTTATAAATTTGCGGAAGATCCTTTTTATGCAAATGGCTTCATTCCAAGCGTTAAACAATTAATTGATAGAATGCTTGAGGGCGGTTAATATAATATCAGCAGCTAATTCACTTGGGTTTTGATTGCTTTCTGACCCTAATTTTTTTAGTTCAATTTTAGCCTTTTCTAGCTGAGAAATTGATAAATTTTTATTTTCCAAAAACTCCAAAACTTTTTCAGAAATATTTTCTGCGGTGCAGTTATTTTGAATTAACTCTGGGATAATTTCTTCATTCGCAGAAATATTTATCAAATTCGCGAATTTAATTTTTATCATTCGCATAATTAAAAAATGCGATAATTTATTTACCTTATAATAAATAATTTGAGGGCAGTTTAGGGCTGCAACCTCAAGGCTTATCGTGCCGGATTTCACAATCGCAAAATCACTAATTTGAATGATTTTTTGCTTCTCAATATTTTCAGAAGAAATAATAATTTTATCAGATTTTCCTATTTCACTCTCAAGATAATTTTGCAAATGTGGAATTGTTAAAAACGCAAATTTGCAATCAATTTTTTGCGAAATTAATTCCTGAGCTTTTTTGATAATCGGCAAATGTTTTTTTACTTCTCCAAGCCTGCTTCCTACAAAAACTGAAATTAATTTTTCATCATTTTTAATATTATTTTTTGCAAAAAGTTTTTCTCTGAAATTCTGTTTTTCTGAGTCGCTTAAAATATTCAGATTTTCAAATAAACTATGACCAATAAAATAAGTTTTTAGATTATATTTTTCAAAATAGGGTGGCTCCCAAGGTAAAATACATAAAAGAGTATCAAATAATTTTGCTGTTTTTTTTGCCCGCTTTTCTTTATAAGCCCAAACAGAAGGCGCAACATAGTGGATTAATTTCCCCTTAAAATTAGCTTTCCTCAAATTTTTTGCGATACGATAATTAAAGCCGGGAGAATCAATAGTGATAACAATTTCTGGCTGTTCTTCTAAGATTTTTTTGGTAGTAAAATTTATTCTATTTATTAGATTTGGCAGATGCGGAATTATTTCTGCAAAGCCCATTAGGTTAATTTCTTTCATCGGAAATAGGCTTTTAAGCCCAGTTTTTTCCATTTCTTCACCGCCAATTCCGAATATTTCAATATCATTTTGCTTGGCTTTAAGTGCTGAAATTAATTTTGCACCTAAATTATCACCAGATTTTTCACCAGCTATGATAAAAATTTTAGGCATTCATTTTCTCTAATTTCAGATAATGTAAGGCACTAATTGGCAGAAGTGCATAATAAACAACGCCCGTAAAAACTATCATAAGCCATGGCTGAATAAGTGCTGATACAATAAAACCAGCAATAAAAATAAAAAATAATGATAAAAATTTCTTCTTAATTAAGATTTTTTTAAGCGAGTAACTTGGCACTCTGCTTGCCATTAAAATTGCGATAAAGGCAAGGTAAAATATCAAGAAATATGGATTTTCTAAAAATTCAAAATAATCATATTTTTGAATGAATTTATCTTCTACCGCAAACATTATCATCATAGGTGCAAGGGCCGCTAAAGCACCTGCTGGCGAAGGAACACCCTTAAAAAAACGGATTTTCCATTCGGCAGGTTTTTCATCTTCTGCGTCAATATCGCTGTTAAATCTTGCTAGGCGAATTGCACAGCACACAACAAAAAATAACACGGAAGCCCAGCCAAATTTAGGCACTTGGAAAGAACTCCACAAGAAAATCACTAATGGCGGCACAAATCCAAAATTTATAAAATCAGATAGGGAATCAAGATTGCTACCAAATTTACTAGTTGCTTTCAAGGCTCTTGCAAATTTGCCATCTACAGCATCAAGTAAGGTTGCTATTACAACGCAAGTAACCGCTAACTGCCATTTTTCATCAAGTGCGAACCTAATTGCTGAAACCCCAGAACAAATTCCAAGCAAGGTAACGATGCTTGGGAACAATTTAGCAAGCCTCAATGTAGTTTTATCACTATTAGGCATAAAATAATTAATTTTTAGTTTTTAGAAAAATTTATCTTGAGTAAAGAATATTAAGTAATATTAATATCGCAAATACTTATTAACATCTCTTAATATACTTAATTTTATGAAAAATAAACTAATCTATTTAATCGCTGGTGTTGCAATAATTGCAGCGGTAGCAACTAACGGCTTCAAATCTGAAGAAAAATCTGATAAAGCTGAAGTTAAAAAAGAAGAAGTGAAAAAGGAAGCTTCTGCTGAAACTAAATCTATTACTGATGCAGTAAAATCAGCATCTGAAGAAGTTAAGAAATCTGCAGAAAAAGCAACTGAAGAAGTTAAAAAAGTTGCTGAAGAAGTTAAAAAAGAAGCTGATAAAGCAGCTGAAGCTACTGCAACTGAAGCTGAAAAAGCTAAAGGCGAAGTTGAAAAAGCTGTTAAAGCTGTAAAAACTGAAGAAGCTCCAAAGGCTAACTAATTTAATTCTTTTAGATTCAAATTCAAAGCCCCTAGATATTTCTCTAGGGGTTTTTTTGTGCTTAAATTGTCCTTCTTAAATCTAGCGTAAGAGGGAAATCAGGGCTTGGGATATATTCTTTTATTTTAACTTTTCTTTGGCTGTGGCCGATAGTTTCGAAACGGGAAATCATTCTACCTTCAGCCTCATTTACATTCACTGGCATTTTGTCATATGCTCTGCCACCTTGATGCACAATGTGATATTTACAACCGCCAATCGCAACACCTGATTTTCTATTTACTACATCAAACACAAGAGGTGAATTAACAGGCAGATTTGGGTGAAGCGTCCAAACGGGTTGCCAAGCCTTAAACCTCACGCCAAAAATATTTTTATCATTACTCAAATTCTGTGGTTTATATTCATAGCCATTTACTAGCAAAGCAAATTTTTGATTATCAAGCCCCTCAACTGAAACTTGAAGCCTTTCAATCGCAGAATCAACCCCCCTTGAAGTGCCAAATGAAGTTGATTCTTCACCCAATACTGGCCAAGGCTCTAATGCCATTTTTAGTTCAATTTTAACATCGCCAATTTCTGCAAAACCATATCTTGGAAATCTAAAATTATATTGTGCAGAAAACCAATTTTTTTCAAATTTATAGCCACGATTTTCAAGCTCTGTGAGAACATTTGAAAAATCCTCCCAAACAAAATGAGGAAGCATAAATTTATCATGCAGATGCGTTCCCCATCTAATTAATTTGCCCTCATAAGGCTTTTGCCAAAAACTAGAAATTATCGCACGAAGAAGCAGAATTTGTAGTAAATTCATTCTTGCGTGAGGTGTCATTTCAAACCCACGAAACTCAAGTAATCCAAGCCTTCCACGCTCTCCATCTGGTGAATATAATTTATCAATACATATTTCTGTGCGATGCGTATTGCCGGTTAAATCAACTAAAATATTCCTAAGTAATCTATCAACTAGATAATGAGGAATATTTTTGTTTTTATCAAATTGATTAAGTGCAATTTCAAGTTCATATAAAGCATCATTTCTAGCCTCATCAATCCTTGGTGCTTGTGAGGTTGGGCCAATAAAAATTGAAGAAAACAAATAAGAAAGGCTCGGATGATTTTGCCAAAATAATAGCAGGCTTTTTATCAAATCAGGGCGACGTAAAAAGGGTGAATCGCTAGGCGTTGCACCACCTACAACAATATGATTTCCGCCACCTGTGCCAACGGATCTGCCATCTAGCATAAATTTTTCAGCAGTGAGTTTGCAATATTTTACTTCTTCATAAAGCGTATTATTGATGAATTTTAACTCCTCCCAATCTTTTGCTGGGGCAACATTTACCTCAATCACACCAGGGTCTGGCGTGATATGAAAATGCTTAGTGCGATAATCTCTTGGTGGCTCATAACCCTCTAAAATAATTGGAATATCAAGATGTTCAGCGGTTACTTCAAGAGCAGAAATTAATTCAAGATAATGTTCAAAATAATAAAGTGGGGGTAAGAAAATATGTAATTTTCCATTTCTAACTTCTGCACAAAGGGCGGTTCTAACATAGCCATTTGCATCTTTTGTAAGGTAATTATTTTCCTTATCACTTGGTTTTTTAGAAATTTTAGTTTGGAATTTCTTTTTTATTTTTTCATAAGATTCAAAATTTTCCAAATCATCATAATTGCTTCTAAGCGGGGGAATTTCTTGTTCTCCAGAGGCAACATAAGGCAGGCTATTCATTGGTAAACGATAGCCAATCGGTGAATCACCAGAAATTAAAAGCAGATATTTACTTCTAAATTTCCAGAGATTTGAAATCCATTTTTTGCGTTTGATACTATATAAAATTGGCAGAACAAAACCTTTTGGCTTGCTAAGCTCTGCTTTGTTTAGGTTTAGCAATCTTTTTATCTCATCATCTTTTTCAGCATTTTTAATGATTTTACCAGTGAGAGGTAAAATCCTTTCCCTCAGCAAATTATAAGGCACATCTTCATAAGCAGGGATAATTGCTTTTTGTGAAATACCTAGACAATTTGTGAGGGTTTCAATAAATTTTTTTGCATCTGTAAGATTATATTTTTTTTCATTTTCAGAAGTTTTTTTAGGGCTTGCGATTAAATCATTATTCGCCCAAATAGGCTGCCCATCTAATCGCCAGAAGCAACCATAGGCATATCTTGGCAAGGTTTCACCGCCATACCATTTACCTTGGCCAAATTGTAAAACCGCACCCTTGGCGAATTTTTCTCGCAAACGAAATATTAAATCAACCGATTTTGCGGTTTTTTCTTCACCCATTGCGGCAGTGTTCCATTCAGGTGCATCTCTATTTTCAGAAGACACAAAAGTTGGCTCACCGCCTAGCGTTAAACGAATATCATTCTTTTTTATATCTTTATCAACTTCTTTGGCTAGGGCTTCAATTTCATTCCACTCAATATTGCTTAAAGGCTTGGTAACTCTTGCATCTTCAAACGCTCTATGCACTTCCATATGGTGATGCATTACACATTCGCAATAATCAACAAGCCCTGAAACTGGTGCAGCATTTTCATAATGAGGGGCAGCTGAAAGAGGGATATGACCCTCACCTGCAAGCAAGCCAGAAGTTGCATCAAGCCCAACCCAGCCGGCACCAGGCATATAAATTTCTGTCCAAGCGTGTAGATCCACAACATCATTTTCAACTCCAACGAGATCAGAATCAACTGGCTTTTCGTCTGGTTTAAGCTGGATTAAATATCCCGAAACAAACCTTGCTGCAATGCCAAGATGACGGAAGATATTGCATAGAAGCCAAGCCATATCTCGGCAGGAAGCATATTTTTTAGTTAAAGTTTCCTCACAAGAATAAACGCCGTGTTCAAGGCGGATTATATAGTTTAGAGCCTTATTAACCTTGCGATTTACCTCAACGATAAAATCAATAGTATTTCTATTAAAATTTTTTGAAGATAAAAATTTTTGTAAATCTTGATTTTTCTTGAGGCCTAAAATTTCCTTGATAAAACCCATCAATTTCTCACCATTTTCTGTGGGTTTTAGATAGGCGAATAATTCATCTTTAGTTTTTGCATCATATTCAAACGGAAAATTTTCAAATTGTTTATCAATAAAAAAATCAAACGGATTGATAATTCTAACCTCCGCTTTAACATCAACTTCAATTTTGAATTCATTAATTTTCTCAGGAAACACAATGTTTGCAACCCAATTGCCGTAAATATCTTGATACCAATTCAAAAAATGTTCAGCGGGTGAAATTTTTAGCGAATAAGATTTAATCGGAATTTTACAATGCGGTGACGGCCTTAAACGCACAGATTGCGGAGATAAACTTACTAATCTGTCATATTTATAATGCGTGATATGGGTCACTGATGTAAGAATAGCCATAGAAAATCTTATATTATTGCTTAAAATATAAATGGATAATAAGATAAAAAATTATTTTTTGAAAAATTTTATATGAAAAATAGCAAGAAAGGCTTCACAATTATTGAGCTTGTAATCGTTTTAGTAATAGTTGCACTAATAATTACTGGCATCTTAGGGGGGCAGTATCTAATTGAAATTTCAAGAATGCAAACTTTATCAAAGGAAATTACACAATATGCAGCACTGCATACTAGATTTCAAGAGCAATATAAGCAATTACCCGGTGATATGGATAATGCTTTCACAATCTGGGGAACAAATTGTGCTAATACTTCTGCAAGATGTAATGGAACTGGAAATCTAATATATGATAATCAAACAGAAACTTATAAAGCTTGGAAACATTTTGAATTATCAAAAATTTTAGATACAACATTTACGGCAATTACAGCGGACTCTCACGCTGATTGCGAAGTAGGAAATAGATACCCCAAATTATCATTAGATGGAATCTCTTTTGGATTTATTAGTGTTGATAATGATGCCGAATCTTCAACATCTACAACTTCATATAGCACATCTCTAATGAGAATTTCCTCCGTACCTCTAAGTTGCTCAAACTTGGGGAAAGGCTTGCTAACAGGCGATCAAATTAAGTTCATCGATGAAAAAATTGATGACGGCTTTGCTTATAGCGGCAAAGTGATTACTTCACAATCAATTGGAGATTGCACAGATTCTGCAGCAGATGAAGATGATGCCAATTATGTTTCCGGCTCAAAACCTGAGTGCGTATTATGGTATATTCTTAAAACTTTTTGAAATATAATAAAAGCCTATCAATTCTGCCTTATGATATTTATCATATCATCTTTTGTGAGTTGGTAATTTTCTTGCTCCCACAATTCTTCAAATTTTCTAAGTAGTTCGCCAAGTTCCTTGCTCGGCTTCATTTTTAGCTCATTCATTAAATCCAAACCATTTAATGGAAAAACCGGCGGAGAAAAATTTTCCGCTAGATGTAAAATTTTCTGCAAGGAATTTTCATCAATAAATTTTTTTGCAAACGCAATATAAGCAAATTGCTTAAACTCATTCAAAACTGAGCTTCTGAGTAATCTTTTAACTTCAAATTCTTTACTAAAATCAATTTTTAGAGAATCCCAAATTCTATAAAAAAAGGCTTTTTCAGCATTAGATAACTTAAAATTTGTAACAATTTTTTTAATTTTTATCAGATGTTTTATAACTTCTTCAAGGCTTAAAAGTGCCACTAAACTTGCTATCCAATCAATATTATTTTTTGAAATTTTGAAGTAATTTTCTAAACTTGCAAAGTCAAAAAAATTATTTTCTAAACCCGTAATTTGCTTAAGAACATTGCAACCCCTCATTTCTTTAATTGCATTTAGCGAATTTGGATTAGTGAGGATTTTCTTCATTTCTTCGTGAATTCTTTCCCCTGAAATGTTCGCAAGTCCTGATATATTTTCTTTGCAGGCTTGCAGTTGATTTTCCAAGATTGGCTGTTTGCCATATCTTGCTTGAAATCTAAATAATCTTAAAATTCTGAGATAATCTTCTTTTATTCTCTCATCAGGGCTTCCGATAAAGCGAACTATCCCCTTTTCCAAATCATCTCTACCATTATGGAAATCATAAATATTGCCTTTTCTATCTAGATATAGAGCATTAAAAGTGAAATCTCTGCGATTAGAATCTTCTTCAAAAGAGCTGGAAAACTCAACATCAGCGTGCCTACCATAGCATTTCAGATCTTTTCTGAGAGTAGTAATTTCATAGCCAAAATTATTGAATAAAAGCGTTATAGTGCCAAAGCGAATACCAGTTGGAATAATTGTAAAACCTCGAGATTCAAAAATTTTTGTGATAATTTCTGGCTGTAAATTAGTTGCTATATCAACATCTTTTATTGGCTCATTTTTCAAAAAATCACGAACGCACCCACCAACAAATCTAGCCTCACCGCCAGATGATTCAATAATTTCAAGAACTAATTTTCCAGTTTCTAGCATTAGTATTTTTTATCAGTTTTTCTTCTTAAGTGTACCCCGCATTTATTGCGGGGTTAACCATAAAGCAAGCTCAAAACTTTGTTTTAGAAACACTTTCAGCAATTAACCCCGCAATAAATGCGGGGTGACAATTGGTGTTTAAGTGGTTAAATCTATGTTTAGTGAACACTTCCATAATGAAAACTATAATATTAATTGCACTATAACAAATCATAAATATTATTTGATATAGTTTTTAAGAAAAAATTTTTAGATTGTGGTGCTTATGAAAATTGGAATTGCTGGTGCTGGTGGCAGAATGGGAAGAATGAATATTACTCAAGTGGTCGAATCTGAGATGGCGATTTTTGCGGCCGCGTTGGAATCTAAAAATTCGCCTTTTATTGGCAAAAATGCTTATGAAATTGCAGGGTTTGGCTCTAGTGCAAATTTCGTTGAAATTACTGATGATATTGATGAATTTATAAGCGATGTTGATGGCGTGATTGATTTTACAACGCCAAATTCAACGCTAGAAATTGCAAAAAAATGCGCAGAAAAAAACCTCGTTCATGTTATTGGCACAACTGGAATTGATAAAGATAAAGAATCTCAACTCAAAGAATTTTCTAAAAATGCTCGTATAGTTTATGCACCGAATATGAGTGTTGGGGTGAATATGCTTTTTGCCTTGGTTGAAAAAGCTGCAAAAATCCTTGATGATTCTTACGATATTGAAATTGTTGAAATGCATCACAATAAAAAAGTGGATTCCCCATCTGGCACGGCTCTTGGGCTTGGTAAAGCTGTTGCAAAGGGCAGAAATGTTAATCTTGAAGATGTTTGGTGCAAAGAGAGAGATGGTAATATTGGTGCTAGAAAAAAGGGCGAAATTGGCTTTGCAACTCTCCGTGGTGGTGACGTGGTGGGTGATCACACCGTAATTTTTGCAACTGAGGGCGAAAGGGTTGAAATCACTCATAAAGCGTCAGGCAGAAATATCTTCAGCAAAGGTGCTTTGCGTGCCTGCTTATGGGCTAAAAACCAGCCTTCTGGCCTCTATTCAATGCTTGATGTTCTGGGGTTTTAGGGCTTAAAACCCATATTTCTTAAAAATTATCTAAAATCTTAACGATTCGTTAACCATAATATGCTATAATCTAGGTAAGGTGAGGTGTATCTTATTAAAATTATGGTTCAAAATCTTAAAACAGCGGAGCAGGTTGAGGCGGAAATCAGGGAGTTAAACTCTGATCTCTCACATTTGCTGTTTCAGTTAAACCTTAATAAAAATGATTTCTCTTTGCTAATTAAAATAGCTGAAATCAAAGCTCTCTTGGTTAAAAAACAGGAAGAACATAGAGAAGAAGTAATCCAAGATGCTGAATATGTTAAAAGGCTAGATACAGCAGAAAGCCAAAGAATTGAAACTAATTTTCAATTTAATATTAGTAATTTACTATCTAAACATAAGAATTTCCTAAAAACCAATATTTTCACTGAAGAATTTAATCAATCCGTTTTTGATCCTGCAAAAGGCAATGTGAATGAGCAAGCTATGGCGTGCATAAATGAAAGAGCAGAAAAAGCGGAACAAGCCCTTGCTAATTTTAGAAATGACCAGCAAGAATTCACAAATTTTCTAACTGAGCTTGAGAATAAAATAGGCAAAGAAAAAACCTTAGAATTGCTTGAAATTGCCTTCAATCAAGCATTGGGATGTCAACAGGTTGATTTTCAAACCTTGAAGGAATATATTGAGGTAAGAGAGAAAACTGGGGAGCTTTCTAGTCAAGAAATTTATGATTATTTTGCAAAAACTGTTCTGCAATTTGATGAGAATATCCTGCCTGATCTTAAGCAAGAATTGGAATATCAATCTGCTAAAATCGTTAAGGAAAATACAGTTGCTGAAATTTCTAATGAGCAGTTACAATGCATAATGAATGAATGCGGGGTTAATTATTGCGGTGCTGAATTAAACACTAATCAATCTAGAAATTTTGTAAATTTCTGTGCAGATAGGGCTTTAGATGATAATTTTAGCCAAAATTCTGGTGATGAATGTAGGCAAGAAAGGCTGGATTTTATTAGTAAATTTAATTCAGATCCAGAAAAATTTATTGAAGCTATAAAGCCACAAATTCTGCAGATGAAAAAAGGTGGCTTAGATATATATCTTGAAGCTATTGATCCAAGCGTTAAGGATTCTGCGGCTATTATTAGTGCTTGTGGTAACTCAAAAAAAATGGTTTGCTCTGAAGAATTAAATGCAGCCATACAAGGAATTAACAGAGCTTCAGCCCCTAAGGAAGCCCTTGAAGCAATGAGGTTTTTAGATGGCATTAATTCACCTAGGCTAAATTTTGGTTCAAATAATAGTTTAGCAGATGAATATACAAGTAAATTTGTTAATAATTCCGTTTTATTTTTACAAAATGCTGAGTTGCTAAAAAATCATAATGATATGAGTTTTAGCGATATAGCAAAAAAAGTAGAACACAAAATCTCTAATTTGATGGAAAAAAACTCAAGCTTTAAGCAAGCTGCGGAAAAAATTCTTAATAATGATGGCTTGAATGTAAATAGACCTAATCTAATTGTAAACAGAGGATAACACAAAAGATAAAATTATATTTATGATAAAGAAACTAGGAAATTTTTTGATGCAAATCTCACCGCAAAAACAGTTGCAGGAGGCTACTACTGCACCAGAGCAACCTGCAGAGCAAGATAATAAAAACCCAATGCTAGAAGTAAATTCATTAGCTATAGGTGCTAATATTAACAATCTAAATGCAGTATTAAATCAATTTGTAGCTAAAGAGTCAAAATCTTTTAAGGCTTTTGCAGGCAAGCTTTTAAGGAGAGATGAAACAGAAGAAAAAATCGCTAATGGTAAAAGAGATATTGATAATTTTTCTCAATATATATTGAAGGATTTAACAGGAAGTTTATCTGGTTTATATGCAGATGGTGCTTCACCTACTCAACAAGAAATCCAAAACGCATTAAATCAAAAAATTGCATATCTAAAAACGCCCTCTGGTTTTCAAAATTATCTAGTTGAGCTTGCAAATAGCGAGCATTTAACAGCAGAAGAAAAAGCTCAAATCAAACAATCTGTTTTTGATGGAAAAGAACCTAACCTACAAAATATTAAACCTGATATTTCAAAAACTATCAGTGATATTTATAAATCAAAAGGCTTAGAAATTTCAAGTATAGCAGATGGTTTCTTTACTAATTTTGCCTATGATAATGAAAATCTAGAAACCAAAAAAACGCAAGTAACTTCCGCCTTTCAAGCTTCTGCTGAAAGTCTTGCAAAAGCTAGGGAAGAATCAGAAAATAAAGGTGGCTTTTTAGAAATTATTTTTGAAATATTAAAAAATTTTCTTGGTGAAGAATTCACAAATTCAATTTCTGGCTTATTCGGTGGCAATAAAACACAAACCCCACCGGCACAACCTCAGCAACCTGAAGCACCTGCACCTCAGCCAGCACCTCTTGCAATGGTAACAAATCCTACAACAAGTGCAGATATATATCAAAATATTCTAGCTGGACAAAATTTAGATTTAACCGCAGTAAATTTTGCTAGTGATTACACTTCAAACATGGCTTACGGAGTTGTAAATTCTCCAGCCAAATCTCAAACTAAATAATTATTCCAATTATTAGCCAATTATAGATTTAAGTTCCTTGAACACAAATTGTCACCCCGCATTTATTGCGGGGTTAACGGTCGAAAGCATCTCAAAACCTAAGTTTTGAGTGTGTTTTATGTTTAACCCCGCAACAAGTGCGGGGTGACATTCAAGCAAAGAAACAATCTAATTTTTTATAAATCTATCTTTAGTTATAGTATTTCAGAAATTTATTGAGGTTAAATTTACAATTTATACCCTCACCCCCCCTCTCCCTGCAATCACAGGGAGAGGGTAAGAATTACTTTAGCGAGCATAGCGAACTTAGTAATTCTGGGTGAGGGTATATTTTTATTAAATTTCTGTAATACTATACCAAAGACCAGAAATCTTATAAATAGCACCTTGACTAAAATACAGCCAGAATATATTAACCTATCCAAAATCTAAGCGGTTATGGTGGAATTGGTAGACACGCAGCCTTGAGGTGGCTGTGCTGCAAGGCGTGGAAGTTCGAGTCTTCTTAACCGCACCACTCTCTTGGCATTGTGGGCAAAGGTAAATCATTATTCGAGCTTTTTTCCGTTTAACTTTAGGTTCTAAAATGCAAATAGCCCAAACTAAATCAAGTAATAAAAAATATTAATGTCCACAAACCTCGAAAATATAAGAAACTTCTCAATTATCGCCCATATTGATCACGGCAAAAGCACCCTTGCGGATAGGATAATCCAATTCTGTGGTGCGATTGAAGATAGGGAGATGAAATCGCAACTCCTTGATAATATGGATATTGAACGCGAGCGTGGCATCACTATAAAATCCCAAACCGTTCGCCTTAATTACAAAGCCAAAGATGGCAAAAACTATATTCTAAACTTGATGGATACTCCGGGGCATGTGGATTTTTCCTATGAGGTTTCAAGATGTTTAGCGGCTTGTGAGGGCTGTTTGCTAGTGGTTGATGCCTCTCAAGGCGTGGAAGCCCAAACGCTTGCGAATGTTTATAAAGCGATTGATAATAATCTTGAGATTATCCCAGTGCTTAACAAGGTTGATTTACCTTCCGCAGAGCCAGAAAGAATCAAAACGCAAATTGAAGAAGTTATCGGCATTGATGCAAGTGAGGCAATTCTTGCTTCTGCAAAAACTGGTATTGGCATTGAAGATATTTTAGAGGCGATAGTTAAGAAAATCCCTGCACCTCAAGGCGATGAAAATGCACCGCTGAAAGCATCGCTAGTTGATAGTTGGTATGATACTTACCTTGGTGTTATAACGCTAATTCGCGTGATTGATGGCAGAATAAAAAATGGAATGAATATCCGTTTTATGTCAAATAATTCAAAATATTCAGTTGATGATGTTGGGGCTTTTACGCCTAAAAAGAAATCAGTTGAATCGCTTGGCCCCGGTGAGGTTGGCTATATTATCGCGAATATGAAGCAAGTGGCTGATTGTAAAGTTGGCGACACAATAACCGATGATAAAAACCCTTGTCCAGAGCCACTTTCAGGCTTCAAGCCAAGTTTGCCAGTGGTTTTTTGTGGTTTATTCCCGATAGATGCAGGTGATTTTGATGATCTCAAAGATGCAATAACTAAACTCCATATTAATGATACTAGCTTTACTTATGAGCAGGAAACTTCAGCCGCATTAGGGCTTGGCTTTAGATGTGGCTTCCTTGGGCTTCTGCATATGGAAGTTATTCAAGAACGCTTAGAGCGTGAATATAACCTTGATTTAATCACGACCGCTCCAAGCGTTGTTTACATTCTGCACGATACCAAAGGCAATGTTACAAAACTCCAAAACCCAGCGGATTATCCTGACCCTACCCAAATTGAAAAGCTTGAAGAACCTTGGATTAAAGCAACCATTATGGTGCCTGATGATTATATCGGCTCAATAATGGAATTATGTATGAAAAAGCGAGGAGTTCAGCAGAATCACAGCTATGTAGGAAACCGGGCTTTGCTTGAATATAAACTTCCGCTTAATGAAGTTGTGTTTGATTTTTACGATAAATTGAAGTCAGTTTCTTCAGGCTATGCCTCATTTGATTGGGAGATGGCAGGCTATGAAGAAGGAGATTTAGTGAAAGTAAATATTCTGGTAAATGGTGAGCCAGTTGATGCAATGGCGATGATTTTACATCGCACGCAAGCTGAATATCGGGGCAGAGCTTTAATTACAAAGCTCAAAGATTTAATACCTCGCCAGCTTTTCAAAGTTGCTTTACAAGCGGCGATCGGTGGTAAAGTTATTGCTCGTGAAACTATTTCATCTGTTGGTAAAGATGTAACTGCAAAATGTTACGGCGGTGATATTTCTAGAAAACGCAAACTTCTTGATAAGCAAAAGAAAGGTAAAAAACGAATGAAAGAAGTTGGGAATGTTGAAATCCCGCAATCAGCCTTCCTCGCAGCATTGAAAATTGATTAGGTTTTTTACAATATCTGTTTAACTCTTTCTGCGAGTTGGTTTAGAGTGTAAGGTTTTGGCAAAAAATTAAACTCTCTTTTACTTCCATATTTTTGATAAAAAGCATCTTCACCATAACCAGAAACGAAAATAACTTTTATTTTTGGGTGAGTTTTCATAACTTGCTCAACCATTTCAGGGCCAGAAATTCCGGGCATTACAACATCAGAAATTATCAAATTAATTTCATTGCCATTTTGTTTTATAACCTCAAGGGCGGCCTCTCCAGAATTTGCTTCAAATATTTTATAACCCTTATTACGCAAGGCTCTAGTGCTGAATAAACGAACTGGATCCTCATCTTCAACAATTAAAATTGTGCCGGTGCCGGTTAAATCTTTTTGCTTCTCAACTTCTGCAATAATAGGACTTGGCTTTTCAATCGCTTTATCAAATTTTTTGAAAAGAATTATAAATTCAGTTCCTAAATTTTCTTGACTTGAAACGAAAATATAACCACCAGATTGCTCAACAATTCCAGTAACCGTTGCAAGCCCAAGGCCTGTTCCCTGCCCTACCCCTTTGGTAGTAAAAAATGGTTCAAATATTTTCTTAAGATTTTTTTCGCTTATTCCAATGCCAGTGTCTTCAATAGAAATTTTTACATATTTACCTGGTAAAATATCTTCCATTGCTGAAACAAATTCATACTTAAATTTTATATCTGAAATAGAATAAATATCTAAGTTTTCAGTAGAAATTATAAGTTTTCCGCCTTTTGGCATCGCATCTCTCGCATTTACCGCAAGGTTAATTATCACTTGCTCTAGCTGAGATTTATCAACTTTTATGTCCCAAATTTCTCTAGCATTATTAAGCTCTAGCAGAATATTCTCGCCAATTAGCCTGCGTATTAAATTTGAAACTTCCGAAAGCGTTTCAGTTAAATTCACCACCTGCATTTGCAAAGTTTGCTTGCGAGAAAAAGCCAAAAGTTGCTTTACTAAATTTGCCGCACGATTCGCATTCTGCTTGATTTGCATAAGATCAACAAAAGATTGATCACCCGGCGGGTGCCTAGTTAAAAGCAAATCGCAAAAGCCAATAATTGCAGTTAGTAGATTGTTAAAATCGTGAGCAATTCCACCAGCTAACTGACCAATTGCCTGCATTTTCTGGGCTTGAATAAATTTTTCTTTCAGCTCAATTTTTTCACTATTATCAATTAGTTGGATTAAAATATCGTTTGATTCCTGCCCAATTATCGGCACTGCATAGATAGAAATTTCCTTGTTGTCAGATAATTTACAATCAAAATTTTCGTAATTATTTTGGTTTTTTGATTTAAGCAAAAGCTCAAAATCACTTATAGAAATATTAAGTAATTCCTTAATATTTTTAATTTGATTTTGTAAAATCCTTTCAACAAATTTTTGAAAAACTCGGTTAGAATATTTTATATTTAATTTATCATCACAAATGATTGTTGCGATCGGGTGATTTTCAAGAAACGCCTTATTTACAGCTTCAAAATCATTATTAGAAATTAATTCTAAATGCTTTCTATTTTTTTGTTTTTCTGAAAATTTTTTGAAAGATTTGTAAATATTCGGCAGTAAAATTAAAAAAATAGTTACAGCACATAAGCTAAAAAAATAAGTAAAAACCTCGTAAAAAACTTTGTTATGAGTTTGTAAGTAAAAAAAGATGAATACCCCCTGAATCAGAAGCAAAAGTAAGACAACTGAGATTTTCAAAAAATTATTCACAAAACGAAAAATTAAATTAACTAAAAAATATTAAAATTTTTTTTCTTATATGTTGCAACTATACAAAGTTATTTTATAAATAATATTATCAGAAAAAATTTCTAAATTTATCTTATTTATAATGAATAAATTAGACGAAGCAAAAACAAACCTTAAAATGGTGCTGGATAGGCTTGAAAAGTCTATTCAAGATAATCTTAAAAGTAACAATGCAGCATTAATTGCTGATTTTGAAAATCTAAAAAAAGCCAATCAAAATTACTCTCTAGAAATATTAAAATTAAAGGCAAGCCTTGATGATAGGAATTCTGAAATCAATCATTTAAGAGAAGAAAATTTCCAAATTCAAGCTGAGCTTGGTAAAGAGAGGGAACGCTCTGTTAAACTAGAAGCCAAGAATAACGAGGCTTCTAGAAGGGTGGATATGATAATTTCTGAGTTCAAAAATTATATTACTAACCACGCATAAAGGGGGAAATTATGTCAGTTGTAGAATTAAAAATTGGTGCAAGAAATTTTCAAATAGCTTGTGAAAATGGTCAGGAGACTCAACTTCATAAGCTCGCAGAAATTATTTCTAGCAAGTTTGAAAATCTCTCAAAACAGCTTAGAACCAGTAATGAATCTCTGCTTTTTCTTATGACTTGCCTTATGTTACAAGATGAGCTTAACGAGGCGACAAAAAAAATTGAAGAACTTTCTCAGCAAATTTCAAATAATAAGCATGAGTTTTTTGCGAAACAAGAGGAAGAAATGTCTGGTGCGATAAATACAATTGCCAATTATCTTGAGGCTATAGCAGATAAAATTGAATCAAGAAAAGTTGCTTAACTTTTAAGATATTTGGTTTTATTAAATAGAGATAGATTTAGAGGAAAAGCTTGTTTTATGTTTTAGTGTCACCCCGCACTTGTTGCGGGGTTAACCATAAAACAAGCGTAAACCAAAAAATAAAAACACTATAGACCATTAACCCCGCAACAAGTGCGGGGTGACAATTGGTGGTTAAGAGGTAAAATCTAATCTTATTAACAATACCAAAAATTTTACTACATTATTTCATAAATGAAAATCGGTGTTATCGGAACTGGCTTAATTGGTGGCTCTTTGGGGCTTGCACTAAAATCAAATTCGCTTTGGAATTCAAAAAAAGAAAATAAAATTCTTTGCTTTAATAGAAGAATTGAAGTTTCAAAACAGGCTGTAAACCTGAATATCACCGACCAATATTGCAACTCAATTTCAGAATTAACTGAAAAATCTGATGTTATAATTATAGCGACAAATTTATTTTCTTATGATGAAATCTCCAAGAAAATCGCAAAAAAAATTACTCCAGATAAAATTATTTCTGATGTAGGCTCAGTAAAATTATTGCCGAGTGAAATTATTAGGAAAAATTTTGGTGAAAAGGCCGATTGCTTTATTCCCGCACACCCCATAGCTGGTAAGGAAATTTCAGGGATAAATTCCGCAGATAAATTTTTATATCAAAATAAAAAAACAATAATCTGCACTTCAAAAAATTTAGCTGAAAACAAAATTAAAACTATCTCAGAAATCTGGGAAATGGCGGGTAGTAAAATTGAATTTTTAGACGCACAAAACCACGATGAAATTTACGCAAAAATTTCTCATTTTCCACAATTAATAAGTTTTGCGAATAAAAAATATATTTCAGAAACCTCTGAAACTAAAGATTTTTGCAGGTTACAAAATTCCCCACAAGAAATGTGGCAAGAAATTTTTCATTTCAATTCTGAAAATCTTAAAGCGGAAATTCTCAATTTTTCTATTAATTTCACCAAGCTAAAAACTCAAAATAAATATATAGAAATTGATGAAAATTCTAATAATGATGAGAACTTTATTTCTGCTTTTTTAATCTCAAAAATCATTTTTGAAAATATTTCTGAAATTCATAAAAACTATGCTGGCAGTGGGTTTAAGAGCATTTCAAGTTTAGCTGAGAAATATAAAACTTCAAAAGCGACAAAAAAAGTGCTAGAAAACTCTATTAATATAATAGCAAAAATCCAAAATGACCTTGAAAATTGGCCTTTATCCCGGAACTTTTGACCCAATAACCCTTGGGCATATTGATGTTATAAAACGCAGTTTTTCGGTTTGTGAAAAACTTATAATTGCGGTTGCAAAAGATACACCAAAAAACACTTTATTCAGCCTAGAAGATAGGGTTAAGCTTATTAAAAATGATATCAAAAATTTCCTACCAGATCTATTTAACAAAGTTGAAGTGATTGGTTTTAAGGGCTTGCTGGTTGATTTTGCCGAGCAGAAAAAAGCCAGCATTATCATTCGTGGCTTAAGAGCGGTGAGTGATTTTGAGTATGAGTTTCAGCTCGCTTCAATGAATAGCAGAATTAAGCCAAGCGTGCAAACCGTTTTCATACCTGCCTCTGAAACAAAGCAATTTATCGCATCAAATTTAGTTAAGGAAGTTGCAAGATTGAAAGGTGATGTTTCGCAATTTGTTTCCAAAAATACTGAGAAAAATCTAAAGGCTATTTTCAAATCTCATAGAATTTGAAGCCGTAATGTTTCAGCCATTTGTAATCAGATTCAAAGAATTTGCG
The DNA here is from genome assembly GCA_033762595.1 of Rickettsiales bacterium. Taxonomy (NCBI): domain Bacteria; kingdom Pseudomonadati; phylum Pseudomonadota; class Alphaproteobacteria; order Rickettsiales; species Rickettsiales bacterium. The sequence goes on along the minus strand of JANRLM010000078.1, from coordinate 7,425 downwards.
TAGATCTGGAATGCCATATTTAAGCATAGCAAGCCTTTCAATGCCCATACCGAAGGCAAAGCCTTGATATTCCTGAGGGTTGATGCCACAATTTTTTAGCACATTTGGGTGAATCATTCCGCAACCGAGAATCTCTAACCAATCATCTCCTTCACCAATTTTAAGTTCACCATTCTTGCGAGAACAGCCAATATCAACCTCTGCACTAGGTTCAGTAAATGGAAAAAAGCTAGAACGAAAACGCATTTTTACATTTTTAATGCCAAAAAATTCTTCCACAAATTGAATTAGACAGCCTTTCAGCATTGCCATATCAACATTTTTATCCACCATAAAACCTTCAACTTGATGGAACATTGGCGAATGCGTTTGATCAGAATCGCAACGGAAAGTGCGGCCCGGTGCGATAAATTTAAGCGGTGGCTTATTATTTTCCATCACCCTTATTTGCACTGGTGAAGTGTGAGTTCTTAAAACAAATTTCTTTTCTGCACTATCAGATTTGACATAGAAAGTATCGTGCATCTGGCGTGCTGGGTGGCTTTCAGGGATATTTAACGCAGTGAAATTATGAAAATCATCTTCAATTTCGTTACCTTCAGCAACCTTAAAACCAAGCGAGCCAAAGATTTCCACAATCTCAGTAATTACTTTTGAAATTGGGTGAATTGAGCCAATATAATTTTGGTTTGCTGGAAGCGTTATATCAATTTGTTCCGCCTGCAATTTTTGAGAGATTTCCCGCCTTGCAATGAGTTCTTTTTTGTAAGAAATTAAATCTGTAATTTCTTCTTTTACCTTATTGATTTCCTGTCCGAAAGCCTTTCTTTCTTCAGCTGGAAGTTGACCAAGTGATTTAAGTTTTTCAGTAACTACACCAGATTTTCCAAGATAATGAACTCGCAAATTTTCAATATCAGAAGTGCTAGAAACGGCTTCTAACTTACTTTTTGCTTCTTCTATAATGGCGGTGAGAGACATACAAATGGGGGTTTAGGGCTTGGAGATTTGGGGTGGTTGACTTCTTTATTCCCTCCCCTGTTTACGGGGGAGGGCAAGGGTGGGGTCATATCAGAAGCAAGGGAAATATCATCATCTCTATAGCTCTAACAAAAGCCCCCCTCCTAACCTCCCCCCGCAAGCAGGGGGAGGAATTAAAGAAAAAAGCCACCAGGCTGAGGGATAACCCCCCAAGCCCAAACCCCTAACCCCTTAAATTACTTCGCTAATGCTTGCTTTGCTGTTTCAGCAATTTTTGCAAAACCTTCAGGATTTTCAACCGCTAGCTGAGCAAGAACTTTTCTATCAAGGTCAATATTCGCTAATTTCAAGCCGTTTATAAGCTGATTATATTTCAAACCATTCAAGCGAGATGCCGCATTGATACGAACAATCCAAAGTTTACGGAAATCTCTTTTCTTATTTCTTCTATCACGATAAGCATATTGCAGGCCTTTTTCAACTTTCTCAATAGTAACTGTGAAGCAATTTTTTGCTCTGCCGTAATAGCCTTTCGCAAGTTTGTAATATTTTTTGTGTTTTTTACGGGTAACAACACCACCTTTAACTCTAGCCATAAAATGAATTTTTAATGTTGGTAATAAATAATTGGAAAACTAAGCGTATGGAATAAATTTAGTCACAAATTTAGCATCAGATGGGTTCATAATTGTTGTTCCCCTTTGCCCCCTGATGTTTTTTTGTGAGCGTTTTCTCATATTATGTCTTTTACCTGCTTGAGTGGCAACGATTTTACCAGTGGCAGTTTTTTTGAAACGCTTTTTAGCGCCCGATTTGGTTTTTAACTTCGGCATTTTGATCTCCATTAATAAATTAAAAAAAACTAACCTCAGAAAACTAAGGATAGTGGCTATTAGGCAGCCAAAAGATTTTTGAAATCTTAGCCTAAAAAGCACTTGATGAAACTAAATATAGAATATTTAATTTAACTGCGGAAGGGGGTAAATTAAGACCCAATTTCAACAATTTGAGAGCCGTTTACACTAGATGGGAGTTAAAATCAAGGGGTTTTTTTGTAGTTGATGGTGGAGTGTTTAATATGCATAGATGTAATTAAATTTTTGCTGGTTTTCCTCTATAGTGTCACCCCGCATTTATTGCGGGGTAAACTATACTGCAAACTTAAAACATAGGTTTGGCAATATTTTCAACATTTAACCCCGCAATAAATGCGGGGTGACAATAGGAGGTTAAGGGGTAAAAATCTATTCTTAGTAATCACTGCCGTCGTAACTTTATGGTGGCTAGTTTTTTGTATGATTATTATTGCAAATAAGATGCCAAATACCCAAATACTAAACTAAACATCTAAATTCAAACTTGTTGGGGTTGGTTGCGTTGAGGGTTTTGGCGGATTTGCTGAGAAGACGGGCAAGGTTTGGAAGGTAATCCTGCCACTATACCCCATTGATTCAGAAACATTATTATATAGATCAAGCATTTCTGATTTTGTATTATCGCTAAAATTTTCCTCTGAGCGGATAACAATATCAAGGGTTTTAACACGATTATAGAGTGTGAAAAAATTTCCTTCTATCTCAATTTTGCCTTGCTCATTTTCAACTAATTCCATTAAAAAACGACCCTCAGATTTATTTTTTCCCTTAGAATTCTTATTTTGAGACACAAAAACACGATGAAAATCCAATCTCTCTCCGTTAAAAAATGGTAAAATATAAGAATAATAAACCTCGCCCTCACTATTACCAATTTTAATAGCACTCTGCAAAATTGCAGATATTAAGTTTCTTGCAGTATCCATAGTTTCTCTATCTGCCATAGGCAAATTCTGCATTTTTGCAGATAAATTGATATTATCTAAAAAATTTTCTTCACTATTTTTTAGTGATGATAATGCCACAATAGATTTGAATGCAGAAGAAGCATCTTTCACATTCGGAAACGCCTTTTCAAGCAAAGCAACCCCCACAGGATTTTGCATTAATAGCTTAGAATAATTCTGCAAATTCACAACATCACTTTCAACCGCAGATTTAAGCAAATATAGTGATGAAAATACAGGGCTATTATTGCCAATATTATTGCTATTCTGCTGATTAGAAAGCACCTCAACATTAAAAACCAAATTAGAATTAGTTGGAATATTAACCGAGCCATTTATTCTAAAATTACCATATTCGGTTTTGATAAGGGTCTCATTGCTAGCTGGCAGAAACTCAAGCTTTCCAAAGATATTTGCCTTGCCCAGACTTGTATTATTTTGCAATAAAATATCGCCATTTTCACCAGTTATCTGAGAAATATTTAATGATGCATTACTAGCCGTAACATTTGCGAAATTATTTTGCGTCAAAAAATTTTGCAGATTTTGGCTGTTATTTGGCAATTGCACTTGCAAATTATTCGGCAATTTTGAAAAATTACTTACATCATAACCCACTAACCTATTTACCACATTTTGTTGAACTTCGGAAGGGGTGCTTGAGGTTGAAAGAAAAGCTAAAATTTTTGGATCAGTAATTTTAATTGAGCCATTTAATTGATAAGCCTGCCCTGAGTTTGCCGGGTTTTCTGAGATGATTTTTCCAGTAAAATTTATCGCACCAGAATTTGAAGATGTTTGATTAAAATTAATATTTTCAACCTCTACGGAAAAATTTCCTATCGCTTTCAAATCAGCATTAGTGCGGAAAGTAAGCTCTTGCGAAAGATTACTAATTTCAGGATTTATAATCACTTGCGTTGAATAATTACCAGCAACATTCTGTAAAGTTTCGCCCCTAAAAACTTGGTTTGCAAGAAAAGAACTTAAATTTTGCGCGATATTTTGCTGCGCTTCTTTCGGCAGGTTTCTGCCATCACCACCTAAATTAAAAGCTGATAATATTTGCGTAATTTCCATTTTTATAATTTTTTCAAAATAGCAATTGATTCAGTATTATTAAATTCATAATGAATAATATTGAGCTTTATTTTTAGCAAATCAAAGGAGCTAATTAAAAATTTTAGAAAAGAAGTATTATCCCAAACATGAAAATGGATATTAAAATCGCTTTTATCCATTTCTTCAATTTTCTTCGCTATTTCTTTTTCATCAGTGAGGTTTTCAACATTTAGAAGCCAATCTCTATAATGCTCTTTTCTTGAGGTTTTTCCGCCATTTTGATAATCAGAAACTATATCTTCAAATTTTGTCAGTTCACGATTTTTATCAAAACAAAAATTTTTATCTGGCACTATAATATAGGCAATTCCACCATTTTTTAGAACTCTATAAAAATTATTTATTGCAAGAATTGGGTTTTCAAAATGTTCTAAAACATGGCAGGCGATAATGTAATCTTGGCTTTCATTTCTAACTTTTTCAAGGGTTTCAGCGTTAGAAACAATATCTGGCTTGATAAGTTTTTTACCTTTTAATTCTGGATATTGCTTTAGATAATCTTCATAGCTTAGCCTATCAACAAATTTGGTTTTTGCATTTTTGCTAATTGGCATTGAGGTATGCAAAGCACCTATTTCAATACCCTCCCCCTTGATATATTTATAAGAAATTTTTTTACGATTTTCTTTAGCAATTCGGTTAAGGCTTTTTTTACGAAATAATTTCATCAATTAAACTAAATAATTTCCTTCTAGATTATTAACCTTAAAAGAAATTAAATCACCAATTTTTAGATTATTATCAGAAATTTTAACTTGAGCAAAATGTTCTGTTTTTCAAATACCATTTTTTAACGATGATATTTTTTTATCTTAGGCATCACAGGCATTCAAACGACAACCAAAATTTACAATTTCATTGGGCATTGATATATGCACTAAAATAAGAAAAATTATAAACAAATAAATTGACAATTTAGGAATCAAAATTTTGCTCTTACGCCAAATCCTGCAGATGGCAAAATAGCTGATGTTGTTCTAGTAGATTCGGCATAAGGAAGGAGCTTTTGATTTCCAGTTTCTGTTAACGAAACTCCTCCTTCAAAAAGCTGAAGTCCTGCCTCAAAAAATAATGATACAGAGCCACCATATTCACCATTTAAAATTTTTTGTTCAACAGCAAAATTCATAGAGGCTGGCATTTTTAATTTTTCTTTAATATTAAACAGATATTCTGTATTACCAGAAAAACTATTTACAGCTCCTGACCTAGTATTTTCATAACCTGATAAAGGTAAGGCTAATTTGGCTTCCACCCCTAATGTAGTTCCACCATTTGAATAATTGAAGGCTGCTCCTAATGTAAAATTATTTAATCCTATATTTTCTCCATTCTGTAATTGAGTTAATTCATATATATTATAATTTTTAATATATGTATTTGATAATCCATTAATCAATTCATTTGTAAATCCAGTGTTGATATGATTATAGCCAAAATTAACATCAAGATTGATACTTTCATCAATTCCAAAATTAGATTTTAAGTATCCACCTAAATTTGCAGCATATCCATCAAATAAATTATTTCTATCGAACTCACCAGACAATTCAAGACCAACAATGGATCCCTTAAATAGACTATTAGCACCTTTAATTTTTAACAAATCCCTTCCATATTCCATACCTACATTTATTGGGAAATTTCCATAAGGAGTATAATTTTTATATCCCTCTAATTTGCCATAAAAATTTGCACCTAATGTGTAGTTAAAAAAATCTTCTGTTTTTTTTAATTTCTTAAGCTTTATTTTTTCATCGTCTGAATATTGATTGTCAAAATTGTTAGGGCTCATAAAATAATTTTATTTTGTTCATATTTCATTATAATACAAATTTATTAAAAAATCGTTAAAATCCAATGCTTTTCTTATGAAAACACCTTTTTGGCCAGTGCCGATTGGCTCTAAGCCTATTGATTTAGGGCTTGAAAGAGTTACTGAGGCACTAGAAAAGATGGGTAATCCCCACCTTAAACTACCGCCTGTAATCCATATCGCTGGCACGAATGGCAAGGGCTCAACGCTTGCATTTCTTCGGGCTATATTAGAGGCGGAAGGGTATAAATGCCATATTTACACCTCACCACATTTGGTTGAATTTAATGAAAGAATAGTTGTTGCAGGGCAGAAAATCTCCGATGAATTTTTAACCGAGATTTTGCAAGAAACAAAAAACTTGTCTCAAGGCACTAATTTAACTTTTTTTGAAGGGACAACTCTAGCGGCGATACTTGCTTTTTCAAAAATAAAGGCGGATTTTGTTCTGCTTGAAACTGGAATGGGTGGTCGCTTAGATGCAACGAATATTATCCCAAACCCTTTGCTAAATATTATCACGCCGATTTCTTATGATCATACAGAATTTTTGGGCGATACACTTTCAAAAATCGCCTATGAAAAAGCTTGTATTATGAGGAAAAACACCCCTTGCATTATTGCAAAGCAAGAAGTTGAAGCCTTAGAAATTATCAAAAAAACTGCATCAGAAATTGGCTCAAAGCCTATTATATGTGGCGAAGATTTTGATTTCAAAATTCTTGAAAATGGCGAGTGGATTTTTGAGAATAAATCAACTCCTAACTCCCAACTCCCAGCTCCCAACCTATTTGGCAATCATCAATATCATAATTCTGCGGTGGCAATTAGAAGCGCATTAGAAATTAATAATTTAGGTTATAAAATCTCAGAAAATTCTATCAAAAAAGGTATTCAAAATGCAGTTTGGCCTGCTCGCTTGCAAGATATTAGAAACTCAAAATTAGGAGAATTTTTAAGCCCAAATGATGAATTATATCTTGATGGCAGCCATAACCCACAAGGGGCGGAAACCCTTGCAGATTTCCTAAATTCTAAAGTAAATCAAGCAAAGGAAAATCACATAATAATTGGAATGCTTGCGAATAAAGATTCTAATGGCTTTTTTAAGATTCTTGCGGAAAAATTAAATCAAAAAATATTGATTCATACAATTTCTATTCCAGAAGAAAATAACTCACAAACACCAGAAAAACTAAAAGAAATTGCTGAAAAATATTTCATCACAACCGCAGAAAAAAACCTTGAAAACGCAATTCAAAATATCAAAAATAATTCTAAAAATGAAAATAGAATAATTATTTGCGGCTCACTCTACCTTGCCGGCTTTGTGCTTGAGAATTATATTAAAGAAACCTTTTGACTTACTACTGAATTTACCACTTTGCTTAAAGTGGCGGGCAGTCTTGGACACTATCCGAACTGAATATTCAACAGATATTATATTGTTATACAAGGAATATAAAAACTTAAATTACGCTAAATCTTGTATATAAGCTGATTTTATGGTATGTATAACCACAAAATGTAGTAATATTAAAGGTTGTAATGGCAAAGCAGTATCAAATATGCTTATTTTTAAGGAATGTAAGCAATAAACTTCTAAAACAATATTTTGAAAAAGAAGGGGTTTCACTAGATTTTGATTTTGAAAAAACAAAGGAAACCAAAATTGAAGGGCTTT
>JANRLM010000077.1 GCA_033762595.1 Rickettsiales bacterium | reverse complement strand
CTTGAGGAAAATGGCTTTACTGCAAAAGATAAAAAGCCAATCAAACATATGGTTAAATGTGCGGAACGCTCTGGTGCAGCCCTTGAAATAATACCAACTAACCAGTGGTTTGTGAAAGTTTTGGAGCATAAGGAAGCACTCAAAAAGAAAGCACAGGAATGTAATTGGAATCCTGATTTTATGTATAAAAGGATTGAGCAATGGATTGATTCTCTAAGCTGGGATTGGTGTATTTCTCGCCAACGCTATTTCGGCGTTCCATTTCCAGTGTGGTATTCAAAGCGTGAGGGTGAAGAAGGTAAAATTATCTTACCAAAATTAGATCAGCTACCTGTAAACCCTATCACTGATTTACCTGAAGGCTATTCAAAAGATGAAGTTACGCCAGATTTTGATGTAATGGATACTTGGGCAACTTCTTCAATCTCACCACAAATTTCAAGTAAGGGGATTAACCTTGCTCCTAATGTCACCCCGCACTTGTTGCGGGGTAAATCAGAAAACTTCGATCAACCCCGCAATGAATGCGGGGTGACAAATGTCGATGAAAAACTAATCTACGCCCTCAACACTGCACGCCATAAGCAATTATTCCCTGCGGATTTACGACCGCAAGCGCACGAAATTATTCGCACTTGGGCATTTTATACCATTGTGAAAGCCTACCTTCACGAAGATAAAATCCCTTGGAAAAACCTAATGATTTCCGGCTGGTGCTTGGCGGAAGATAAATCTAAGATGAGTAAATCTAAAGGCAATATTGTAACGCCACAATCTATTTTGCAGGAAAACTCCGCCGATGCAATCCGTTACTGGGCTTCAACATCTCGCTTAGGTGCGGATACGGCGTTTTCAAAAGATGTTCTAAAAATTGGCAAAAAGCTTGTGAATAAACTTTGGAATGCCAGCAAATTCGCCTCAATTCATTTCGGTTTGCTTGATAAAAATATCCTGAAAAATCTCCCGGCTAAAAAGGCGGTTGAACAAAATATTATCTTTGAACCGCTTGATAAATGGATAATTTCTAAACTCAGAAAAACCATAATTAAAGCCACTGAGGAGCTTGAATTATATGAATATTCGCTCGCAAGATTAGCGATTGAAGATTTCTTCTGGAAGGATTTTTGCGATAATTATTTAGAAGCCGTAAAAGCCCGAACTTACAATGAGGAAGGCCAAAATCAGAAAAGCAGAATGAGTGCAATTTACTCAATTTATTTCTGCTTAGATGCAGTTTTGAGGCTTTTTGCACCTTTCGTTCCGCATATCACAGATGAGCTTTACAGCCATATTTATTCACATAAATTAGAAGGCAAACCTGCTAATCTGCAATCTATTCACGCGGTTGGAAATTGGGTAGAGGTTGATGAATTTATCGCTGATAATGAAGCTGAAAAAATAGGTGAAATATTTATTGAAAGCCTAGAGCAGATTAGAAAAATCAAAGCTGAAGCAAATGTTTCTATCAAAAAACCAACAATCACAACTATTTCAGCTAGTGATGAAATTATAAATCAGCTAAAATCTATTGAAAAAGATTTTGCGAATGTAACCAGCTCAACTGAAATAATTTACAAGCAATCACTCAACGAAATTAAAATTGAGCTTGAGTTTATTGCAGAGGAAGAAAAATAAATCTATTTACTCAAAAGTGGGCTCCAAGCGGGGTCAGAGGCTTGGGTTGAGGTTTCAATTCTACGCAAATTATAGCCGGTTATATCAACGCTATAAAGAGCCGTTCTGCCAGAAACAGAAGAAGTGCTTGGAGTTTTGCGAGAGAATATAATCACCCTGCCATTAGGGCTCCAAGTTGGGCCTTCATCAAGATAGCTTTCAGTTAAAATCCTCTCGCCACTTCCATCTGGTTTCATAACGCCAATTGAGAATTTTCCACCAGCCATTTTGGTAAATGCAATTAAATCACCCCTTGGTGACCAAACTGGGGTTGCGTATCTGCCTTTGCCATAGCTTATTCTTCTAACATTACTGCCATCAGAATTCATTGTGTATATTTGCTGAGTGCCTTCTCTATCAGATTCAAAAACAATCTTATTCATATCGGGTGAGAAAGATGGTGAAGTATCAATACCAGGGTGATTGGTGATTTTTCTTACCCTTCTTGAGATTAAATCCATCACATAAATATCAGCGTTACCCCGAACAGAAACTGAGAAAATTGCTTGCGTGCCATCAGGGGAAAACCTAGGTGAGAAACTCATTCCGGGAAGTTGTCCTAAAATTTCTTCCCTGCCCGTTGAAAGGTTGTAGATGTTCACGCTTGGTGTCCTAGTTCTATAAGAAAGGTAAATCAGCCTTTGCATTGATGGGTCAAATCGTGGTGTCAACACAAGGCTTCTGCCAGAGGTTAAGAACATTTGATTTGCGCCATCTTGATCCATAATTGCAAGGCGTTTTATTGGTCTTCTCCAATCACCAGTTTCTGCAATATACACAATGCGAGAATCAAAATAACCTTGCTCACCGGTTAAATATTCATAGATTTGATCGGAGATAAGGTGCGAAATTCTTCGCCAGCCAGTTGCTGTTGCTCTAAATGATTTGGCAAGAGTTTGCTTGCCTGTTATAACATCCCAAAGCCTGAACTGAACTTTAATTCTGCCAGCCCCCTCACTTTCAACCATTCCAACAACTAGTGCTTGTGCGCGAATATTTTTCCAGCTTGGAAAATCAGGAATTGCATTAATTCCAACCGATGTTTGAATGTAAGAACCTTTGCTTATAACATTAAAAAGCCCAGAGCGAGAGAGGTTATTATCAATAACACCAGTAATTTTTGCCCCGATGCTAGAAGTTACACTATCAGATCCATTAAAGGCAGGCGTTGCGATGCGAACAGGGTCAAAACTGCCTTGGTTAATATCGATTTTCAAAACTGCAAATGCAGAATTTGAAAATAAAAATACGCATAGAAAAGTAAGGAAATATAATATTCTCATATTGGAAATTTTTTTAGTAAGAATAACTATATTTTTTTTGCAATTGATACAAGTGATAAATTTTTTCTAAATGGGGGCATTGTTAACTAAAGTTAGATTTATAAAAAATTAGATTGTTTCTTTGCATGAATGTCACCCCGTGCTTGTCACGGGGTTAACCATAAAACAGGCTCATAACTTAGGGTTAAAACACTTTTAACCATTAACCCCGCAATAAGTGCGGGGTGACAATTTGTTGTTGAGGAGCTTAAATCTACCCTTAGTTAGTAATGCCTACTTTCTACCCGCACCTAATCTTAATCTCAAAGCGTTTAGTTTGATGAAGCCTTCGGCGTCGCGTTGGTTATAAACTTCATCTTCTTCAAAAGTTACGTGTGCCATTGAATATAGGGAATCCTTAGATTTTCTGCCCACAACATTTACAGAACCCTTGTAAAGTTTAAGTGCAACTGTTCCATTTACATATCTTTGTGATTCATCAATCGCGGCTTGTAACATCTTGCGTTCTGGAGAAAACCAATAGCCAGTATAGATAAGTTTGGCGTATCTTGGCATTAATTCATCTTTAAGATGCGCGGTTTCTCTGTCAAGAGTGATGGATTCAATCGCTCGGTGAGCCTCAAGAAGAATTGTTCCCCCTGGGGTTTCATACACGCCGCGAGATTTCATACCAACATAGCGGTTTTCAACAATATCAATCACGCCAATGCCATTTGCACCGCCGAGTTCATTGAGTTTTGCGAGCAATTTCGCTGGGCTATAACGAACGCCATCAATCGCAACTGGGTCGCCGTTTTCAAATTCAATTTCAATGAAAGTGGCTTTATCTGGAGCTTTTTCCGCTGGAGTTGTGCGGATTAGCATTGAGGAATCATATCTCACCCAAGGGTCTTCAAGCGCTTTGCCTTCATAGGAGATATGCAGTAAATTTGCATCCATTGAGTAAGGCGGTTCATTTTCCTTTGAAGCAGGAACATCAATTCCATTTTTGCGAGCATATTCCAAGAGTTTCGTGCGGGAGTTGAGATCCCACTCACGCCATGGGGCGATAATTTTAACCTCTGGCATTAGGCTGTAATAGCCGATTTCAAAGCGTACTTGATCATTCCCTTTGCCAGTTGCCCCGTGAGAAACCGCATCAGCACCGACTTTCTTGGCAATTTCAATCTGCCTTTTAGCAATTAATGGGCGTGCGATTGAAGTTCCAAGAAGATATTTACCCTCATATAAAGTATTCGCACGAAACATTGGGAAAACATAATCACGAACGAATTCTTCCTTGAGGTCATCAATATAAATTTCCTTTATGCCGAATTTTTCAGCCTTACCACGCACATGAGAGAAATCATCCTCCTGCCCAATATCAGCTGTAAAAGTAACTACTTCGCAAGAATATTCATCTTGCAACCATTTGAGGATAACTGAGGTATCCAGACCACCAGAATAAGCCAAAACCGCTTTTTTAATATTTTGTTTTTTAGACATATTTACTATAATTGTTTATGCGTGTTTTATGAAAAACTACAAATTTTGCAAGGGGTTTATAAACTAGCTTTTAAGTTTAATAAACCTATGCTATAGTAAGAAGGTAAAAGATTAATTTTATGGAAAATTATAGCTTTATTCAGCAGATTGAAAAACTGCCTAAAAATCTTCGTGATGAAGTTAAGGATTTTGTTGATTTCATAGTTACAAAATACGGAAAATCTTATCAGCAAAATAAAGAGAGGGAATTCGGTTATGGCAAGGCTAAAATGTCCTCAGATTTTAATGCTCCTCTTGAAGAATTTAAGGATTACCAATAATGAATATTCTTCTTGATACACATACAATCATATGGTTTTATGATGGAAGCTCTGAATTGTCTGACAAAATAAAAAACATAATAAAAGACTATAACAACACCTGCTATGTATCAATTGCAAGCCTTTGGGAAATAACAATAAAATATAGCCTAGGTAAGCTAAAAATAGAAAAAGGTATAAATGATTTTTTTGAATTTCTAATCAATAATAATTTTTCAATAATACAAATAGATTTTTCACATTTGTTGAAGCTCAATTCATTGCTAAAATTTCACGCAGACCCATTTGATAGAATTATAATATCTCAAGCACTTTCAGAGGGCTTACCAATTGCAACTATAGATAAGATTTTTTCTCAATATGAAGTTCAAATTGAATGGTAAGATATATAATAAATTAGTATGAAAAAAAGCCAAATATCTAAGGTGTTTGAGGTTTTTAAGAAGCAAAATCCCGCTCCAAAAACTGAGCTAAATTTTATAAATGATTATACACTTTTAGTAGCAATCGCACTTTCAGCACAAACTACAGATATTGCGGTTAATAAGGCAACGGATAGGCTTTTTCAGAAAGTAAAAACCCCACAAGAAATGGTGAAATTAGGAGAGGAAAAATTAAAATCTTACATCAAAAATATTGGCTTATATAATGCGAAAGCGAAGAATGTTATTAAGCTTTCTCAAACATTAGTAAAAGAATATAATTCAAAAGTTCCTAGAGATTTTGATTCTCTCAAAAGTCTAGCAGGCGTTGGCACAAAAACCGCAAATGTATTCCTAAATTGCTTTTATAATGAGCCTGTAATTGCGGTTGATACTCACGTTTTTAGAGTTGCGAATCGGATAGGTTTTGTTCAAACTAAAAACGCTGATGAAACCGCAGAAAAGCTCAATAAAATTATTCCGCAGGATTATAAATTATATGCTCATCATTGGTTAATTCTTCACGGCAGATATGTTTGCAAAGCTCGCAAGCCTGAGTGTAAAAAATGTTTAATAAATAATTTATGTTCATTTAAGGAAAAAACTTTATAAATTAAGCCCATGGCTAAAATTACTACAGATATTCTTATTCTAGGTGCTGGGATTGCAGGGTTGACTGCCGCTATAAAAATCGCTGAAAAATTTCCTGAAAAAAAAATTCTTATCCTTAATAAAACTACTGGTGGGGAAAGCAATTCAAAATACGCACAAGGCGGAATTGCAGCCGTTTGGGATAATGAAAATGATAATTTTGAAAAGCATATTTTAGATACAAAAATCGCAGGAGATGGACTTTGCGATGAAGAAATAGTTAGAATCGTTGTGGAAGAATGCCCTGAAAGAATAAAAGAAATCATCTCTTGGCAAGCAAATTTTGATAAAGATGAAAAAAATAAAAACTTCAAATTAACTAAGGAAGGCGGGCATTCTGAGCGTCGAATTTTGCATTTCAAAGATATGACCGGCTTTGAAATTTTGCGAGCCTTAACTGCAAAAGCAAACCAATATAAAAATATTGAAATCTTAGAAAATTACTTCGCACTTGATTTTATAACGCAACATCATTTGGGCTATAATGTAATTAGGGTAACGCCTGAAATTGAATGCTATGGCTGTTATGCGTTGAATAAAATCAATAGTCAGATTGATGCGATATTAAGTAAAGCCACAATTTGCTGCACAGGTGGCGTTGGGCAAGTTTATAAAATCACTACAAATCCAGAGATTGCAACAGGTGATGGCATCGCGATGGTTTATCGTGCGAAGGGCAGAGTTTGTGATATGGAGTTTGTGCAATTTCACCCAACTGCTTTATATAATAAAAATGAAAATGGCTCATCTTTCTTGATTTCTGAGGCAGTGAGGGGTGAAGGTGCGGTTCTCAAAAATCATTTGGGGCAGGAATTTATGCACCTTTATGATTCTCGTTTAAGCCTTGCACCGCGTGATGTTATCGCAAGAGCAATAGATTCTGAAATGAAGAAATATGGCACTGATTTTGTTTATTTAGATGCGACAAAAATCGCTGAAAAATTCTCTAGCCAATTTCCAAATATACTCGCTAAATGCTTGGAATTCGGGGTTGACCCAAGAAAAGATTTAATCCCTGTTGGCCCTGCTTGCCATTATTTATGCGGTGGCATTAAAGTTGATGAATATGGCAGAACCAGCATAAAATATCTATATGCAGCCGGTGAATGTGCTGCAACTGGCTTGCACGGAGCTAATCGCTTAGCTTCAAACTCACTTTCAGAATGCTTAGTTTTTGCCGAAAGAATTTTTCAAGATATTTCAAAAAATATTAATTCCCTCACAATCAAAAATGAAATTCCAGATTGGCAAGATGAAGGCACGAAAACCCCTTCCGAGATGGTTTTAATTACGCAAGCAATTCGTGAACTTAAAGAAATTATGACTTATTATGTTGGTATAGTTCGTTCAAATTTAAGGCTCAAAAAAGCTTTGGATAGAATTGATTTGCTCTATCAAGAAACTGAGGAATTATACAAATCCGCAAAAATTTCCCCGCAATTAATGGAGTTGAGAAATTTAATCACAATCGCCTATTTAATCACAAGAAGTGCAAGCCTTAGAAAGGAATCCAGAGGGTTAAACTTCAACACTGACTACCCAAATAAACTAGAATTTATTGAGCATACTATTTTATAAAAATTTAGTTTTTTTGCTTTTTGGCTTTCTCAGAAGTTTGCTCTAAAACATAAGTTATTAAACTTTCAGTGATGAACTTTGTATTAAGTTTTTTGGCAGTTTGCGTAACCTTTTCAACGATTACCGCAAGAGCTTTTGGACTTAAATTCAAATCTTTTTTCTTGATTAGAGATTTTGTAAGACCGAAAATTTCATAAATTTCTGATTCAGAAAATTCAATTTTTTTAGCGTCTTTATCAAGCTCTAATTTATTCTTAAAAAGATAATCTTCATAAGAATTATAATTTGCAACTTTAGCGATTTTATCTAGCGTTGAGGTTGAAAGCCTTTTATATTCGCCGTGATTTAAGAAACGCGTTAAGGTTGTATCTGAAAGCCCTGCCTTCATTGCAATTCCTGTGTAGGAGAGATCTGTTTGAAGTTTTATATCCTCAATAAATTTCAAATGTTTTCTGCGTAAACTCATAAAAATATACCTTAAGTTGTAATAGGGCTTGACTATCTGCAAAAATGCAGATATTTTGTATATGGCTGTAATTATTGTTTTTCAATACTTACAGAAGAAATATCTGCAAAAATGCAGATATTTTGTATATCAACTCAAAAAAGCAAAATGGGGGCTTTTATGTGCGATAAAAAATCAAATATCAAAAATCATAAGCCAATTTCTGATGTAAAAGATCGCTTCGGCAACACAATCTATAGTAGTTCAACCCCATTAAAAATCATTATTGAAAATAAATATCACCTCAAAAAAAATATCAGCCCAGAAAATGCACTTTGGCAAGCGGTTCTAATCCAAGCATTAGAAGATGCTTCCATTATATCAACAAAATCTAGGAAAAGGAAGTCATACAAGAAAAACGCTATCAACTGGCTTAAAAATGAAGGCTCTGAAAGAGAAGAATTGCAACAAGTTTGCTCTTTTGCAGGGGTGAGATATCAAAAATTTATTAAAATTCTGCAAAATAGCGATTTATAGTTGGTGCTTCTACACTTTAAACCAAGTTTTACTAAATTCGCTTCATACCCGCGTAAGCGGGTATCCATAATTGTATAGATTCCCGCTTTCGCGGGAATGAAATTTTTATGGGGATTCATTGAATAAACAATTCTCTTTCAGCTTTTCTACGAAGAACAAGCCCTTTTAAGATTCTGCCACCTGCATAAATCCATTTCAAAAATTCATCAGCGGCTGAAATTATCTCGCCTCGGTTGATTTTTTGCCGAAGAGTTGAACGCTGCAAAGCCCCAGAACCTAGGTTAAAAGTAAATGAGAGCAAAGCCTCAAATTGATTGGTTTTTAAGGGGATTTTAATCAAACGCAAAATTTGCTTTTGAAACTTCAAACAATCTGAAATTAGTAATTCTTCAGCAAATTCTTTACTTATTGGAGTTTCAAATTTCTCATTTTTTAGCACCACATGGCCATAACCAATAGTTGGTAAACCTGCTGGGCATTTATAAATTTCTGCCGAAAAACCTTCGTAATATTTTATTATTTTTAGGGCGTTTTTCATTTTCGTTCATCGTTAATCGTTTATCGTTAATCGCAATCAAGCATTAACGATTCCTCAATTTCTGCATTGCACGCGAGCCGAAATAGAAAGATATAATTCCGGCGAAAATGGCTTGGTCTTCCTCCTGCCAGATTTGCCAAACAAGCCCACCTTGCACCTGAAAATATTTCACCATGCAATAAAGAATAAAAAAACCATATGCGATAATTGGGCGAACTGAAGCGTTCAAACCATCAATAAATCTCACGCCAGAATTTTGGTTTTGATAAATAATTTTAGCCTCCTCAAGCCCAGAGTTGACCTCAATCACATCAAGTTTTTCCTTATGCCCAGCACGAGCATTTTCCATCTGGAGTTTAAGAATTTCAACCTCATGTTTTTTATCTCGCCTATCTTGAATTTGCTTAAGCAAATCTGGAATTACTGAGGAAATAAAACCAATAAATGAACTTAGTATTGTGAGCATATGTTTAGTAGTTGGGTGTTGGGAATTGGGAGTTGGGTTTTTCTATATAATCCCCTCCCCTGTTTACGGGGGAGGGTAAGGGAGGGGGCATAATTGAAGCAAAATATTATTACTTTTCTCAATTAAAGCCCCCCTCTTAATCTCCCCCCGCAAGCAGGGGGAGAAATATTTTATCTAAGCCATAAGCACTAGAACCTAACTAGGTGGAGTAATAAAAAATTTCTTAATCATATATGGAATTACATAACCGATGATTGAAAATGCAAAGCCGAAGCCAGCTATAAAAGATTTCAGAAAATTATGATATTTAGAGATTTTTATCACCTCTTGGTTGATATCAATTATGGTTCGGCTGCGAGCATCAAGCTGTTCAAAATTACTTTCTAATTTATCAGTTTTATAAGATAATTTTTGAAAAAACTTCTCAATATTATCAAGCTTTTCGGTAATTCTAGCGATTTTAACTTCTAAAGATTCCATAAATTTAATTCTAGGTTCAATAAAATTATGGAACGAAAAATTTAACTATGGAAGGGGGGTTAGTTATAAATAGTAAGCAACTTATGGGCAGATTACAAAGTTAACCATCTTCGCTTCATATCCGCGAAAGCGGATATCCATTGACATATAGATTCCCGCTGGAGTTTACCCCGTGCTTGACACGGGGCGGGAATGAAAAATGGTATGGTTGCATCAATTAAGTTCTTTAACCCCGCAATAAATGTGGGGTGACAATATGAGGTTAATATCTACACTTATTGAACGCTCCCAAGATATCAGCTTGTTTGAAATTGCTTCGCAAGCGGAAGCATAAAATTTTGGAGTTTTTCTAACGCACGATTTTCAATTTGGCGAACTCTTTCACGAGAAATTCCATAAAGATTACTCAAATCATCAAGTGTTTTAGGATTTTCAAGAAGCCTGCGTTTTTTGATAATATCTCGCTCTCGCTCATTCAAATTTTCAAAGGCCTTTGCTAGTAAATTTTTATTAAAATTTAACTCTTGGTTGTTGGCAAGCGTAACTTCCTGATTATCAGATTTATCCTCAATGAAGTTGATTTTTTCATCTTCGCTATCCTCACCCATAAAAGTGTTGAGAGATTGCGTTTTGTTACTCATTAACATATCCATATCACGCACTTCTTCCGCTGAAACATCAAGTGCATCAGCGATTTCATCAGTGTTGGCATCAGACATATTAACGGCAGAAGAATCACCCAGAAGTTGATTTTTTAGCCTTTTGAGATTGTAAAAAAGCTTCTTTTGAGTTGCACTTGAACCCATTTTCACAATAGACCAAGATTTCAAAATAAATTCATTAATTGAAGCCTTAATCCACCACATCGCATAGGTTGAAAGCCTGAAACCTTTAGATGCATCAAATTTTTTAACGGCAGTCATCAGACCAATATTGCCTTCACTAATAATATCGCTGATTGGCAGTCCATAACCCCTAAAAGACATCGCAATTTTAACCACTAATCGCAAATGGCTTGTAACTAACTTGTGAGCGGCGGTTACATCATTATGCTCCTTGAAACGCGTGGCGAGCATAAATTCTTCTTTCTCATCTAAAACTGGAAATTTATTGACTTGCTCAATATAAGCAGAAAGCCCATTTTCTTGAATTGCTGGTAAATTTATTCTATTCATAAGCCCCTCCTGAGGTTATAAATTTTTATAAATGCTATGTAGTATATTTTTACGAAAATGTCAAGATTTCAGGGGTAAAATTGTATTGATGGAAAAATTATTTCTATTATTAAGAAAGGCTGAAGGAATTTTAATCAACTCATATGCCACGCAAACAAGATTTACAAAACACATCGCTTCAAACAAAATTAGTGCGTGCAGGCGCAGCTAGAAGCGAATTTGGTGAGACAAGCGAAGCGATTTTTCTAAATTCAGGCTTTTGTTACAGCAACGCTGAAACCGCTGAAAGCCGTTTTAACGGGGTTGAACCGGGTTTTGTTTATTCCCGATATTCCAACCCATCGCTCAGAATGCTTGAGGAAAGGCTTACCGCACTTGAGAAAAACGCCGAAGAATGTTGCGTGGTTGCAAGCGGAATGGCTGCCGTTTTTGCCTCAATTATGTGTGATTTCAAACCGGGTGATCACATCGTTGCGAATAAGGTTTTGTTTGGCTCTTGCCATTATATCATCAATAATATTTTGGTTCGTTTAGGCGGAAAAGTTACCCTTGTAAATGGTGAAAATATTGATGAATGGAAAGCGGCAATCAATGAAAAAACAACTCATATATTTGTTGAAACCCCAGCAAATCCAAGCCTTGGGCTTACGGATATTGCGGAAGTTGCAAAACTCAGCAAAAAAGTTGGGGCGAGATTTATCGTGGATAATATCTTTGCAGGGCCGATAATCCAAAGCCCGCTTGAGCTTGGGGCTGATGTAACGGTTTATTCAACCACCAAACATATGGATGGACACGGCAGAACACTTGGCGGCGCGGTGCTTGGCTCACAGAAATTTATCACCGAAACTTTAGTGCCATTCCATCGCCACACTGGCCCAGCACTTAGCCCTTTTAATGCGTGGATAGTTCTAAAAGCACTTGAAACTTATAAACTCCGTTTGGAAAAACATTGTGAAAATGCCCAAAAATTGGCGGAATTTTTAGAAGGTCATAAAAATATTGAGAGAGTTTTTTACCCTGGATTAAAATCTCACCCTCAATATTCAATTGCACAAAAACAGATGAAAAATGGCGGGCCAATGATTGCCTTCAAGGTAAAAGGTGGCAAGGCTGAAACCTTCAAATTGTTAAATAATCTCAAAATTATAGATATTTCAAACAATCTTGGTGATGCGAAATCTTTGATAACCCACCCTGCAACTACTACGCATTCCAACATTCCAGAGGCTGAGAGGAATTTAATTGGCATTACTGAAAATATGCTCCGCCTATCTGTTGGCTTGGAAGATGTTGATGATTTGATTAGAGATATTGAATTGGCTTTAGAGAATTAGTGTAAGTGGTTAGTGCCAGTGTAAGTTTTTTTTATTTGCACTCTGCACTTGCACTTTGCACTTGATGAATGTAGTAAGATTCAGAAAAATTAAGGAGATTTATGTCTAAAATTGCAAATGATATTCGCGTTGGAAATATTATTATCCACGAAAAAAGATTATGGAAAGTTCTTAAAACTGAGCATGTAAAACCGGGTAAAGGTGGTGCATTTGTGCAGATGGAAATGAAGGAAATCAAAGCTGGAACTAAGCTAAATCAGCGTTTCCGCTCAGAGGAAACTATTGATGTAGCACATTATGAAATGAAGGATTATCAATATCTTTTCAGAAGTGGAAATCAAATTACCCTTATGGATACTGAAACTTTTGAGCAAATAGAAGTTGATGCTGAGCTTTTCAACGGCACTGATGTTTTCTTGCAAGATGGTATGAATATAGTTGTTGATATTGCTGAAGAGCAAATGATTTCTGCATCTGTGCCAGCAGAGGTAACTTTACTCGTTACTGAGGCTGAGGCTGTTGTGAAAGGGCAAACAGCGGCGGGTTCAAACAAGCCGGCAATCTTGGAAAATGGCGTTAGAGTAATGGTTCCTCAATTTGTTGCAACTGGCGATAAAATTGTCGTAAAAACTGAAAACTCCACCTATGTAAAAAGGGCGGAGTAATTTAGGGTCTATCAATTGTTCGATTTGCGGTTGAAGTATTTTGCGGTGTAATAGTTGGTTTGAATATTTTCCCATTATATTCAAAGGAGTATTCATCTTCATAATTCAAATCTCCAATTCCTCCTTTTTTTAGTTGCCCCTCAATATTTGTTAGATTTGTTTGCTCCCAATTTTCAATTTTATTGTCACCATTATATTGTTTGTATGCATCAACTAATCTCATAAAATCCGTATATGCCTTTTTTGTATCAATAAAATTTTCTGAAAATTTTCCTCGATTAGACTGAGAAAAAATATTATTTTCGATAAAATTTATTAATTTATTTAAATCCTGAATTGATGCCTTATCTTTTGGTTCTATTTTAAGGTTATCTCCTTCTGTTTTTATTTCAAAATTATTTAATAAATCAGGCTCTAATTGATTAATATAATTAGTAATTAATTCTTTTTTATTTTCTAAATTATCACTTAACCCTCTGCCATTTAGCCTAGATTGCAATTTACCAAATTTATTTTGTAAAATCCCTGAAAGCTCTTCTTTTAGAATATCATTTGCAAGTTTACCATTTTTACTAGTTACAAACTCAATTGAGCCAGTGTTTCTTGCATCTTCATCTTTGTTAGGCACATTTGGTTTGGCACTTACTAAAACATTATCTAATTTTTTGCTGAATTCACTAATTAAAGCTTTCTTTTGTTCAGACGAGAAATCTGCTTCATTAATTTTTTGAGTAAATATTTCTAATAAGTCTGTTTTGAAATTTTCTGTTTTTTCCCGAACAATTTTATTAAATTTCTCCTCTGAATAACCACCCCTAGTTGCTATTCTAATCCTAGATAATTCAAAGTGATTTAAGTTAGGATTATTTTTATCTATGCCTTTAATAAAATCATCAAATTTTTTGGATATATTCTCTTTAGTTTCTTTATCAATATTAACTGACTCATCAATTTTTGATATTCCATAAGTCGCTTCTCTACCTAAATAAACCAAAGCTCTTGCTGGCGTTGCTAAAAACTTATACATATTCAGCATTGCATTTTCAAATAAACCCAATTTTTCATCATTCTGGATACCAACCTCTCTTTGAAAGTTTGGATTGACCATATCAAGACCAGTATAACTAATTCCCAAGGCATCTGCTTGTGATCTATATGTTTCTACCTCAGATGTTTCTATTTCTGGCTTTTTTTGTTCATCGGTATTTTTACTTTTTTGTTTTTGCTTTGCTTTTGTTCCTAATTTATTTTTCGTTATTGGTTCTGCTTCTTTCTCTTGTTTTTCTTTATCATCTACCCAGTTACGAAAACCTTTATCAAATAAATTTTGCTTTTCAGATTTTGGCTTTAATTTTTCAACGGCATCTTTAATTTCTTTTACTTCTTGAATTGATGCATCCCTATGCTCTTTATATAAACCTTGTGGAGTGGCGATATTGCCATTTTCATCTCTAACACCAGCATAAGAAACACCAACGCTTGACGGGAAATTAAAATCCCTATTTTCCCTAGTAATTGTGAATTCGTTTGCACTTGCCGAATCTCTTGTTTGAGAGGAATCTTTAATATAAGGTGCTAAAATAACAAGACCACCAACCTCTAAAACTCCATTAGTAAGATTTGCACTTTCTAAAATCCGTTGACTCTTAGCGTTACTCCAAGTTTGTTCTGGTTTTTCACCTAAAATTGATTTAATTTTACTTTTTTTATCTGTGTCGCCCAATAATTCTGCTATCTTTAGAGATCTTCTCAACGCTAAATCAAAATTATAAATTAATGCTTGTTCTTGGGCTGAATATTTGCTTGATGTATTATCTTTAGTTTTATTAAATAGAATTTGAAGATCTTGAGGTTTAGACAGATCAAGATTATCTTTAGAATCTTTATCAGTTACATCAGCAAGTTGTGGAAAGAATTTAATATTTGATTTTCCTTTGATTTTTTTTAGAGCATCTTCAACTCCAGCCTCTAACTCAGATTCATTAAATTGAAATCTAAACTCAATTTTAGTTTTAGGATCATAAGGCTTTGATTCGGTAATAAATTCAAATACACTATTTTCATATAAACTATTTGCAGAATATGTTTCTTTATCAGAAGCTTGTTTTTCTGGGGATTTAGTAATTTGTTTTAGTAAAACCTTTGCATTTTCTTTATTTGGATTTTTGGAATCATTTCTAATCTTTTCTAGAGATGTTTTTATATATTCAAAAGCTGCCTCTTGCAGTTCTGGCTTAACAACCAAACAAAATTTACTTTTATTCCATTTTCCTGATACAACTCCTTGCTCAAGAGCATTCTTAATTGCAATATCAAGTTGTGTCTTATCTTGTGGCGATAATTTATCCATAAATTATTTATGCTTAATTATCACTATTATATCAAATTTTAGTTAAAAAAGGGTTAATTCTTTAGGGCTTTGCTTAAAAACCCTATCAAAATATGGCTTTTACATTAAAAAAAGAAGAGATTAGATAAATTAATATGAGCTTTTCTATTTCTGCTTAATCTTAAATATCATCAATGCCTGAAATGCCTGATGCCGGTGAAAACCATTGCGATGTTGTTTTTATCTGCGGCTGCGATAACTTCTTCATCACGCACTGAGCCACCCGGCTGAATAACCGCCGTTATGCCCTCAGCCGCACCAGCTTCCAACCCATCAGCGAATGGGAAGAACGCATCAGATGCAAGCACAGAGCCAGCCGCACTTTCAGAATTTTTATTCACCTCACGAGCCTTCCAAGCACCAATTCTGGAAGAATCAATTCGGCTCATCTGCCCTGCCCCAATGCCGATTGTAGCTAAATCTTTCGCGTAAACTATCGCATTAGATTTCACATGTTTGCAAATTGTAAATGCAAATAGCAAATCCTCCATTTCTCTTTCTGTTGGCTTACGTTTTGTAACTATATTTAGATTGTTCAAATCAAGCACAATATTATCTTTATCCTGCAACAAGAAGCCTGCTTTAATCGCCTGAATTCTCTTTTCAGAAATTTGGTTTGCGTGTTTAATATGACCAATTTCAAGAACTCTTAAATTCTTTTTCGTGCTGAAAATTTCAAGGGCTTCTTTAGTGTAAGAAGGCGCGATAATCACTTCACAGAAAATTTTTGCAGCTTTTTCTGCGGTTTCTTTATCAACCTCTCTGTTGAAGGCAAAAATTCCACCAAAGGCGGAAACTGGATCACAATTAAGGGCTTTCTCAAAGGCTTTTGCAAGATTTTCTGAGGAAGCAACGCCACACGGGTTATTATGTTTTACAATCACGGCTGATGGCTGTTGAAACTCAGAAACCAGCTCATAGGCGGAATCTGAATCCAAAATATTATTATAGCTGAGTTCCTTTCCTTGCAGAAATTTTGCATTTGCAACTGAAGGAATTGTATTATCATTAATATATATAGCGGCTTTTTGATGAGGGTTTTCACCATATCTGAGAATTGATTTTCTTTCCGCATTAATTGAAATTTTTTCAGGAAATTCAACACCAAGCTGATTATCAAACCAAGTTGCGATTGCGGAATCATAACTAGCGGTTCTAGTAAAAGCCTCACCTGCTAAGGCTTTTGAAACATCTTCAGGTATCGCATTATTATTGTTTTTCATTGTTTCAATGATGCCAGAATATCTCTCAGGGTTCACAACAACTGCTACAAATTTATGATTTTTTGCTGCCGAGCGAATCATTGAAGGCCCGCCAATATCAATATTTTCAATGGTTTCCTCAAATGAAGCATTTTTTTTTGCAGTTTCTTCAAACGCATAAAGATTCACAATCACCATATCAATTTGCTCAATATCGTGAAGCTCCATAGCAGATAGATGCTCTTTATTATCGCGAACTCCAAGCAATCCGCCGTGAACTTTCGGGTGCAGAGTTTTAACTCGCCCGTCCATAATTTCAGGAAACCCAGTAAAATCAGAAATATCTTTCACCTTTATATTATTTTCTTTAAGAATTTTTGCCGTGCCACCAGTTGAGATAATTTCAATTTTTTGGCTATCTAAAAATTTAGCAAAATCTACAATTCCAGTTTTGTCCGTTACAGAAATTAATGCGCGTTTTATTTTAATCATTGTAAATAGTATTTTGACATTTCAACTTCCTTATAGTTAAGTATTATCAAATTAAAATACAAAAATAATGGGGTTGAAAGAAGGTTTTAATTATTGTCACCCCGCACTAGTTGCGAGGTTAATGGTTGAAAGCTTTACTAATCCTAACAATCAAGCATGTTTTTAATTAGCCCCGCAACAAGTGCGGGGTGACAATATATTCAATAGACACCTTTAATAAATATGGTTTTTGAAAATTACAATTCTGGCAAATTTTATGATGAGCTTTTTGATGAGAATAACAAAGCCCGTCAATCTGCATTGCCATTAGTTTGGGGGCTTTCTCACCTTAAACTTTCCGAACTTAGAAAAAAGCAAGAAGTTGCAGAAACATTACTTATGCAAATGGGCGTAACCTTCACGGTTTACGGCGATAAACGCTCCACTGAAAAAATTATGCCGTTTGATATTATCCCTCGTATAATTCCCGCAAGTGAATTTGATTACATTGAGAAAGGCTTAAAGCAACGCATTCACGCCTTAAATTTATTCCTTTCTGATTGTTACGGCGAGAAAAAAATCTTCAAAGATAAAATTATCCCCGAAGATTTAATCTTCAAAAGTGAGTTTTACATTCCTCAGCTTGATGGCTTCCGCCCGCCAAAAGATGTGTGGGTGCATATTAGTGGCATTGATTTA
>JANRLM010000076.1 GCA_033762595.1 Rickettsiales bacterium | reverse complement strand
AAAACTCGTAATGATATTCTGCCTTTCCACATTGATGTTAAAAGCGAATATATAATGCGTGCATCAAAACTTGTAACTAACATTACAGGCTTGCAAGTTCAAGCAAACAAGGCGATTGTGGGGGCGAATGCATTTGCTCATGAATCAGGCATTCACCAAGATGGCGTTCTTAAGCACGCTGAAACTTATGAGATTATGAAGCCAGAATCTATCGGCTTAACTCGCAATAAATTAGTGATGGGCAAGCACTCTGGCAGAGCTGCCTTCAAAGATAAACTTAAAGAGTTAAACCTTATCATAGATGAAACTAGGCTTGATGAATATTTTGAAAAATTCAAAGATTTAGCTGATAAAAAGAAAGATGTTTTTGATGAAGATATCGTTGCTTTAGTTGGTGAGGAAACTCGCCATGGTGAAAAAAGTAAAGATGGAATTAAATTTGTATCGCTTGATGTTTCTTGTGGCAGTAAAGGGCAGAAGGCTTCTGTTACACTTAAAATAAATGGTTCTGAAAAAACCGCTGAAAGTAATGGTCAAGGGCCTATTGATGCAATATTTAAGGCAATTAAAAAACTGATTGATGTAGATGCCCGCCTTGTTCTTTATGATGTAACTGCTGTTACAGAAGGGATTGATTCTCAAGCCGAAGTTTTAGTTCGTTTGCGTGATAATAAATCGGCCGCACTTTTCAACGGCTCGGCATCTGATATTGATACAACTATCGCCTCCGCAAAAGCATATATTGACGCTGTGAATAAACTCACAAACCATGAGGAAAAAATTGATTTGCTGGATAGTTAATCTAATTTTCTAACTAACTAACAACTCCATTACCTCTTTCTTGTTGCATCTCAACATTAATTGGTGTTGCGGTTGAGGCCACAGCACCTAATTCAGCTTGGGAGATATTTTCACCACCCGAAACACCTTTTAATGAAGGCAAATCATCAACTGAGGCACCAAGAAATAAATTTGCACCCACATTAACACTTGGCTTAGGGGCTTCACCTTTTTGAAAACTTCCCCCTACACCAATGTAAGCATTAGCTTTCTGCCCCAAAATTTTTAATCCTTTACCGGTTGTTAGCCTTAAATTTATATCTGCCCCTTGAGTATAAGCAGAGGTAGTGGCTGTTAGAGTAAATTTATCATTAATTTTCAAATCAGCAAAAGCATTAATATTAACAGGGGTTGCTTGTGTTACAAAATCTTGTTGTGATACATTGCCTGTTTGCGGGTCAAAAACATCAAATGTTTCTTTTTTTACAAAAGATAAAGCTGGGTGCTTTGGTGCAACACCGACTAATTCAGAATAGTCAAACTTTCCTATAAATCCCTCACCATTTGATGCTCCAACTCCAACTCCAGCACCCCAAGTTAATGATTTACCAGCAATATTTACATTCCTTTGGGTGAAGCCAGCACCTAAAACTTGATTCTCATATGATACATAAACTCCATTATCACCTTTATTTGGAAACAATGAACCTCTAATATACCTATCTACAGATATATTTGGCTGTGGAATACCAAGTGGGCTAACATCTTGCTCACCAAAACTATAACTTGCACCAGTATAAATTTTGGCAGGCATTAGAGAATTATCTTTTTTCTGCTCTGCTTTGGCTGGGGCTGGGGTTTGCGCAATAACCAAACCACTAATATCCATTGCACTATTATTAACTTTAACGCTAGTAAAACTATTGAAAGAACCTTCGCCCCTTATAGCTGATTTTACTTTATAATTTCCATTATCATTTTTGTTAGTATCTGCGAATACTTTATTAAATAAATCTTCATTTAATTTTCCATCTTTACCTAAAACATTATTAGCGAAATTTGTAAAGTTACGATTTGTAGAACTTTTGAAGCCTTCATATGCTGATCTGTAAGCAGCATCTATACTTAACCCTTTATTCATATTAGCTGTTATAAGTTCAACAAATTTAGTAAGGACTTGCTCATTTGTGGGCGTTATTTGAGCCTCCTGCATTTGTTGTTGATTTCCGATTTGCATTAAAAAATTCATCATAAATCACCTTTTTTTCGTTAGTTTTTGTTTTTTAAAATCCCTCTCCCCTTATAAAAGGGTAGAGGGAGAAATAAATTAGCTTTTTTAGTTATTTGTTTTTTCTATTTAGCGTTACCCCGTGCATGTCACGGGGTTAATTATAAATCACGCTCAAAACTTGAGACTTATAAACACTTTTACCATTATCCCCGCAGTAAGTGCGGGGTGATAATTGGAGGTAAAGTTAAAATCTTCTAGCTTCCAGTTACTATCCCCAATATAACCTAAAAAGGTTAATAATTTATTAAGAAAATGATAAATTGTTAAAAATTATCTAAAATTTATTTCAAAACTTTCTTAACGATATTTTAATGTTTTTGTGTTATGATGATTTGTGATTTTGAAATTTATTCCCTCCCCTGTTTACGGGGGAGGGTTAGGGTGGGGGCATAATTGGTTTTTGGTCGTTAGTCTTTAGAAAAAGCCCCCCTCTTAATCTCCCCCCGTAAACAGGGGGAGAAATAAAGAATAAAATCAATAAAATAATTCATAAGGAGATTTCTGCTCATAAAAAACTACATATATATTGCTTTACTATGCATAATTTCGGTTTCGGCCTGCACTGATATTCCAAAAACGCCAGCCCAAATTATGCGAGAGCAAAACCAACTGCAAGATACCCCTATGTTTATGGGTGAATTACCAGCAGATAACAGCCCATATAGCGTTGGGTTTCGTGATGGCTGCAATAGTGCAATCGCAACAATTGGTATTGGAAATATAAAAACCTCAAGAGATCAAATTTACATTGACGCCAATAGAAAAACTACCGATGAAGAATATCACAAAGGCTGGAATTTAGGCCATAATTATTGCACATATTACATAGATGTTGACCCGATATAAAATATTATTTTTTATGCTAAGTTTGCTTGTGGTATCTTCCTGCAATACGGATTATTACGGCAAAATGAGTCTGCAACCTTATTCACTTAATCTTACACCACCAAAGGGGCCAGAAAATTATCGCAAGGGCTGGGCAGATGGTTGCGAAAGCGGTGCAAATGCTTATTCAAACCCATTTTATAAGCAAATTAAGGCGTTTGATTATAGATATGATCCAACTTTAAGAAATGATAAAGTATATACCCAAATTTGGAAAGATGCTTTTATTTATTGCTCAATCTATTGGGAAAGGCTCAACAGCTTGGGGGGCAATATATGAAATATATTCTTATATTATTTGCGAGCTTGGCTTTTCTAAATTCCTGCTCATATTTTGACCCAACAATAGCTGGCCCCCCAACAATGAGGTGGATGTATGAGGGTCCAAATGAAGATACGGAAAAAAATAAAGATGTTAACCCGCTTTATCTTAAAGGCTGGAAAGATGGCTGTCATACAGGGGTTTCAGCGAATGCCAACCAATATTACAAAACATTCTATGATTTTGTGCAAGATTCTTCTTTGGCACAAAACCCAGTTTATTATAAAGGTTGGAAAGATGCCTTCAACTATTGTGGCAGATATATTTATCAATATCAAAGAATTATCGGTTTGTGATAAAGTTTTTGAAAATATTTATTATCACGATTTTAATTTCAAGTTGTGAAAGCTTTAAGGAGGATATTCTTCGCCCGCTTAATCTATGGCAACCTAAGCCTTTTGGAATTGGTGAAGCCCCAAAAGGTGGCCCGCCTGAATACACTCAAGGCTGGGAAGATGGCTGCCACTCTGGAATTTCTGCTTATGGAGGAAGTTATTATACAACCCTTGGCTACAAATTTAAGCAAGACTATAAAATGATTAATAACAAAGATTATTATAATGCTTGGCAAGATGCGTATTTATACTGCCGTTGGTATGTATGGAATTATATTAGGCAAGGTAGCACAGGCTATACATTCTAAGGGATTAATTAAGAAGCATATATTAAATTTATGCGGTCTTCCATTTGAGTGTCACCCCGCACTTGTTGCGGGGTTAATGGTTAAAAGGATTTCTAATACTTAGTATTGAGCTTACATAATGGTTAACCCCGCAACAAGTGCGGGGTGACAATTTATGGTTAAGGAGATTAATTTATAATTAGTAATAATTGACATCTAAACATGGCTAAATGAAAATATTTATTACATTAATAATTTCACTAATATTAAGCTCTTGCACAACTTTGTTGGCTGGTAAAGCACCGCTTTATGATTTGCCATACGCGACTGATCCAAACGCACCACCAATTTGGAAATTAGGTTGGCAACATGGCTGTTATTCTGGCTTTTCAGCTTATGGTAATGAGTTCTATAAATCTCAATATAAATTCACGCAAGATATGCGATATGTTAGAGATGAAACTTACTTCAAAGGCTGGATGGATGCCTTCAACTATTGCAGAGCCTATATAAATAGATCACTTTCTGGTAGCAGTTTATCTTATGAAGAAAACCCAACATTATTCTCAAATAAAAACTTGGATATTACCTTCGGAAATAAAAGAGATGACCCAAGAATATATAAAACCGGCGTATTTGGCGGAAAATCAAATCAAGGCTTTTTTGGAAGTGTGTTTGATGTTCAAATCCCAGGTTATGGCTCAACCGCTTGGGGTGCAAATGCTGATGATTGTGATTGGCTAAATAGATGCGGTGCTGACAAACCCAAAGATCCTATGGACGCCCTGCTTGGGCAGTGAGTAACATCAGTTTTTCCTACTCCAAATCCACCACATAAATAAACTCACAAAAGCCAAAGAAAACCAAGTTATTACATAAGTTAAATGTTGATTATAAAATTTTATATCAGCATCTATTGCAATAGGATATTTGAAGCCATCTTTGGAAGAATTTTCAACTTGTTGAACTAAAATAGTTTTGATGTTTTTTAAGTCAGATTTTTCTGATAATCTGTTTTTCATTCGCTCTAAATCTATCCAAAACCATATATCTTTTTGAGGCACATTAGTTGGCATATACCAAGGGGCTTTTCCGTGGCTTTCCCTAATCATAACT
>JANRLM010000075.1 GCA_033762595.1 Rickettsiales bacterium | reverse complement strand
ACTGGATTACCTAATCTGAAAGGCACTATAAATGAGCTTCACACTAAAAAATTATCAGATAATGTTGTAAATAAATCCGGAATTTATACTTTTACATTTGAAAAAGATGGAAAAGAGGTTAAAGTTCCAGCAAGATTTAGTTTTACTTTAGTTAAAGAAGGTAATGAGTGGCTTGTAGTTGAGCATCATTCTTCAAGAATGCCAGTTGAGCAAACTAATAACTAATCTGATAAATTTTACTTAATCAAAATGGCTAAAGAAACTCTCTTTAGCCATTTTTCACGAATAAATATTTTTATGTTAGAAACATTCCTTAATATAATCACCTCACCTTTTATTCAGCTATTTATTTTGGGAATGCTTGCGGGGTTTTTCAAATCTGATTTAGAAATTCCAGAAGCATTCACCAAAGCGCTTTCAATATATTTAATGCTTGCAATAGGCCTTAAAGGTGGCTTGGAAATTAATAATAGCAAAACCCCTTTTGAAGATATTATTACTATAATAATTGTTGGCGTTTTTTTAAGCTTTTGCTTGCCATTTCTTGCTTATTTTTTCTTAAGAAAAACAACCAACCTTTCAAGGCTTGATGCCTCTGCGGTTTCCGCCCATTATGGCTCAATAAGTATGGTTACATTCAGCTTTGGTATGAGTTATCTTAAAAGCAAAGGAATCCATTTTGATGGTTATGTTCTCTCACTTGCAGCCCTTATGGAATCCCCAGCGATTGTATCCGCCCTCATTTTAGCTAAAAGAAGCCAAAGGCTTGCTGGTGATAAAAAAGAAAGGCTTCTTTCTTCTAAAGTATTAAAAGAGGTTTTCTTAAATGGCAGTATTTTACTTTTAGTTGGTGGTATAATTATTGGCATAACCGCAAATCAAAATGGTATAAATGTTGTGAAGCCTTATTTAGTTGATCCATTCTATGGAATCCTCTGCTTATTCTTGCTGGAGCTTGGCTTGGTTTCATCAAAGCAACTTAAAAATATATCCTCATTTAAGCCTTCGCTTGTATTATTTGGAATTTATATGCCTATAATTTCAGCAATAATTTCATTATTCTTAAGTGATTTATTTAACTTTGATTTTGGTAATGCAATTTTACTTTCAATTTTATGTGCAAGTGCATCTTACATTGCAGTTCCAGCGGCGTTAAAAATCGCACTGCCAGAGGCGAACCCAGCCTATTACATAACGCTTAGTTTATGTATAACCTTCCCGTTTAATTTAACTTTCGGTGTGCCCTTTTATCATTATTTAGCTGAGATAATTATAAAATAATGTTGCCTTAAAGCTATTATTTGCAGAATAATCTGCTAATAATTTTATCTTAATCGCATAAGTTTGTAATTTTCTTGTTGCAGAAGAAAATTAATAGTATTAGTTTTTCTTTATTAAAAAATAATGAATAATATATGAAACAAGAATATTTATCTCTAATCTTATCAATTGAAAGGCTTCATAGAAGGTTTCTTGATGTTGTAAAAAGCAAACTTGATAGAAAAGGCATTGAGGAAATCAACAACGTTCAAACGCTTATTTTGTATAACATTGGCGATACTGTTCTTACCATCGGTGAGCTTACGAATAGAGGTTATTATTTAGGTTCAAATGTATCTTATAATTTGAAAAAGCTGGTTGAAACAGGTTATGTTTTGCAAGAGAGATCACCTCACGATAAAAGAACAATTAAAATCAGGCTTTCAGATAAAGGTGTTGAGCTTTGCAAAGTTATTGATGAACTTTTTGATGATAATCTTAAGAGAATTGCTGAATTTAATATCAGCAAAGCCGAAATTGAAGCATCATTCGCAGTGATGAAAAAAATTGAAGTATTCTGGACTGATCAAGTTTCTACTACTTACTAAACTAGAAAGATTTTTACTACTCATAAAATTCTTCAAATTCAGGAATGCGGTTGAAGGCTATTTTTGTTCCTGAAAATTGGCTTGAAACATTTGGCGTAAAGCCAATCACTATAGTATCTTTTCCAAATTTTGCATTCAGTTTATCCATGGCTTTTGAAGCGAATTCTTGTTTTTTAATTTGCTTCATATCTTTTTCTTCCTCGAATAAATCTGGATAAATTTTATCGTCATTCACAAGGCCAAAAAGTGAAACAGAAATTTTCTTTATCTTGTCATTTCTATTTGTTTTTAGCATTAATTCAGCCCACATTTCTTCTAGTATTTTTAGAAAGGTAAAATTATCAGATGCTCTAAAAAACTCACGATGAGTTTTTAATTTTTGGTTTTTATCAGTTCTAATGCTTAAAAACATTATAGTTGCGTAATATCCGATTCGCCTAAGCCTGCTAACCGCCTTTAATGTAAGGCGATGTGCAACTATATTCGCACGATTTTTCTCCCTAAATTCTGGTGCTAAAACATGGCTATGGCCTATTGTGCTTTTTTTGGTTTCTGTATCAGGCAAATCATGCCCCCTAAGTAAATACCAAATTTTTTCACCTTGCACTGAATGCCAAATTTTTCGCATATGCTTTGGCTCTAAAGCTAGTAAATCTTGCATAGTGAAAATGCCATCAAACTTGAGGCGTTGCTCCATATTTCTGCCGATACCGGGGATATCACGAAGTTTTAGGCTGAGTAATTTTTCCTCTAAATTATTAAAATCTATATAAGTAAAGCCATCAGGTTTTTGCATATCGCTTGCAATTTTCGCAAGAAATTTATTTGGTGCAATGCCAACTGAACATTTTATGGCTTCTCCAACATTTTTTAGAATACCTTTTTTAATTTTTTGTGTGAGTTTTTCAGCGCCCTCTAAAGTTCTTTCATTACCTTGTAATTCGCAGGCAACTTCATCTATAGAAAGAACATTTTGAATTGGTATGTGATGATCAATCTCCTCAATTATTTTGTGATGAAACTCCACATAATTTTTATGATTTGCCGCCACAAAAATTATATCTTTGCACATTAATTTTGCATCTTTTGCGAGTGTATTAGTTTTGATACCGAATTTTTTTGCTTCATAACTTGCTGCAATTACTGAGGTGTAAGGCGTAAGGCTTGGTAAAACTGCAACTGGTTTTCCTCGCAATTTTGGGTTAAGTTGTTGCTCAACGGAAGCAAAAAAACTATTCAAGTCTAAAACGAGATATTTTGGTAAATTTTCCATAACATATTAATAAATATATATTTTAATGGCTTTAACTACTTAAAAATTATAAATAATATAATTCCTATTGACATAGTAGGGATTATACTATATAATATCTGTATGAATTAAGATTTTTCCCTGTTTCTTGAATGATTTCATATTTATCTTAGTTCAAAAATAATTATTTAAACTCGCTATGAAAATTAAATTGATAAAAAAATATGCTTCCATTTCATTGCTAGGCTTAAGTGTATTTTATAATGGCGTGTTATCACTTGCAGAAACACCCAATTATTACATTGAGCCTAAATCTTATGGAACAAAGAGGGAAACTGATCCGCCTCGTTATGTTCGTAATCTAAGCAAAACTGGCATTGAGAAATATAAAGATATTACTTGGCTTGATGTTGGTTTTGAAAACAGAACCAGATATGAATATCGTGATAAAGATTTACGCAGAAATGTAATAACGCTTGATCAGCCAATTCTAAATAGAACCAGAGCTTATTTGGGCATTAAAGAAATTTTAGACCCCTTAAGAGCCGTTGTAGAATTTCAAGATTCAAGAGTGAATAATAGTAAATTTGATAGAGATGATAGAGATGTAAATGAGTTTGATTTACTTCAAATTTATGGCGAGCTTTTTTTCAAAGATGCTTTAGGTGAAGAAAAGCCATTTCGTGTTCGGCTCGGCAGGCAAGCTTTTGAATTTCTTGATAGAAGGCTAATTGCTAGAAATGAATGGCGAAATACTACTAATAATTTTGAAGGTTTATACGCAACGCTCGGGCAGGAGAAAAATAATTATCAGCTAGATATTTTAGCACTCCAACCAGTCAGAAGAATATTAAATGGTTATGATGAAAGAATTGAAAATACTTGGTTTTATGGTGGTATTGGGCATATAAGGCAGTGGGGGGATATTATTACTTTAGAGCCTTATTATCTAGGGCTTCATCAAGATGAATCTTTCACTTTGCCAAATAGGCTCATAAATTCATATGGTTTAAGGGGCTATGGCATCATTGGCAAAACTGGTTTTGATTATGATTTTAATGTAGTTGTTCAAAAAGGAACTGATAATAGAAGGGAAACTGATGCACTCGGCTACACAACTGAAGTCGGCTATAGTTTAGATTATGTCTGGAAGCCAAGAATAAGCCTTAATTATGGCTATGGCAGTGGTGATGAAAACCCAACCGATTTAAGTAATGAAAGATTTGAAAGGTTTTATGGTTTCGCAAGGCCTTGGTCTAATAATGATTATTTTCAGTGGGAAAACTTACACGCTCCAAAATTCAGGGTGGAAGTTACGCCAGATGAAAAAACTAGAGTTGATTTTGGCTATAACGGCTATTGGCTCGCAAGTGATAAAGATAGGTGGAATATTGCAAATGTAAGGGATACAACGGGCAATAGTGGCAATTTTTTAGGCCACGAATTTGATTTTAGGCACAGATACGCCTTTAATTCAAGGGTTGCTACAAATATTGGATATGGCGTTTTCACCCCTGGGGAGTTCACTAAAAAAACTAAAAGCCAAGATACCTCACAATTTTTCTATTTTGAATTGTCGCTATATCTGTTTGACGATAAAAAGTAGAAAAATTAAAAATTTAATAATATAAAAAAATAAAGGAGAATTTATGAAAAAAATAATTTTAATATCAACTATTGCAGTAAGCATTTTTGGTTTTCTAGTATCAGAAAACAAGCAGGCAATCGCAAAAAATGAAAAGATAGAAATACTTAATGTTTCTTACGATCCAACGCGTGAACTTTATGATGATTATAACAAATTATTTTCAGCTCATTGGAAGGAAAAAACTGGTGAAAGGCTTAAAGTTTCTCAATCTCATGGTGGTTCAGGAAAGCAAGCACGCTCTGTAATTGATGGCTTGGAGGCTGATATTGTAACGCTTGCCCTTGCTTATGATATTGATGTTATTGCTGAAAAAGCAAATTTACTACCAAAAAATTGGGAAGAAAAATTTGAAAATCACAGCACGCCTTATACTTCAACTATAGTTTTTTTGGTTAAGAAAAATAATCCAAAGAATATTAAAGATTGGGGTGATTTAGTGAAAAATGATGTAAAAGTTATCACGCCAAATCCTAAAACTTCAGGTGGTGCAAGGTGGAATTATCTTGCGGCTTTAGCTTATGCACAAAAAGCTAATAATAAAGATGAAGCGAAATCTGAAGAATATTTGAAGCAATTATTCAAAAATGTTCCAGTGCTTGATGCTGGTGCGAGAGGTTCAACCACAACTTTTGCTCAAAGGGGTATTGGTGATGTTCTAATCACTTGGGAAAATGAGGCCTTCCTTGCAAAAGAAGAATTTGGCAAAGATAGGTTTGAAATTGTCTACCCTTCAATTTCTATTCTTGCGGAGCCACCAGTTGCGGTGGTTGATAAAATTGTAGAAAAACGAGGCACAAAAGCTGTTGCAACTGAGTATCTTAAATTTTTATATACAAAAGAAGCTCAAAGAATTATTGCAAAACATCATTTTAGGCCTATTGAAAAAGAAGTGGCGGAAGAATTTACTGCTAAATTCCCTGCTATAGAATTAGTTAATATCAGAGATTTCGGCGGCTGGAAGGAAGTTCAAACCAAACACTTCGACGATGGCGGAGTTTTTGATAAGATAATTAGAAGGTAGAATTTTCAATTTCGCCTCTCCCATTGGGAGAGGCGAAATATAACAAAAAACAAATGACTATAAAAAATAAAATAAGATTAAAAAAGCCAAGTGTAATTCCAGGTTTTGGGATAACAATATCTTTTACCTTATTTTATTTATTGCTAATTGTAATTATCCCCCTTTCAGGTTTATTTTTCAAAACCGCTCAAATGAGCCTTGATGATTTTTGGCAAACCATTTCTGATGAAAGAGTTGTAAATGCTTATAAAATCACCTTTGGTTGCTCACTTGCTGCAGCTCTTATAAATGTTGTTTTTGGAACTATGCTTGCTTGGACGCTCACTCGCTATGATTTTCCATTCAAAAAAATTATTGATGCAATCGTTGATTTACCCTTCGCACTGCCAACTGCTGTTGCGGGTATTGCCCTAACCGCCCTATACGCTCCAAATGGCTGGATTGGCAGATATCTTGAGCCTTATGACATATCCCTTGCCTTCAACCCAACGGGAATAATTATTGCCCTAAGTTTTATCGGCTTGCCTTTTGTGGTTAGAACAGTTCAACCAGTTTTGGAAGATCTCAACCAAGAAATTGAGGAAGCTGCAAGCTCACTTGGTGCTTCAAGGCTTCAAACTTTTACAAAAATTATTTTGCCTCATATTACGCCAGCCTTATTAACTGGCTTCGCGATGGCTTTTGCAAGGGCATTGGGCGAATATGGCTCAGTAATTTTTATAGCTGGCAATATGCCTTTGGTTTCAGAAATTGTGCCACTTTTAATTGTTATAAAACTTGAACAATATGATTATACTGGTGCAACCGCAATCGCTGTTGTTATGCTTATGGCTTCATTTGCAATGCTTTTTGTGATTAACTTGCTTCAACGCTTAGAACAGAAAAAATTAGATAAATAATGATAAAACCTATTACATCAGTTAGTGAAACCGCCTTTGTGAGATTTTTAATCGCAATAATTTCAGTTGCGTTTTTATTTCTGCTAATTGGTTTGCCAGTGCTTGCAGTTTTTATTGAAGCCTTCCGCAAAGGATTTGAAGGCTATGTTGAGGGGATTAACCAAGATGATGCAATTTCAGCAATTCAACTAACCTTGCTAGTTGCGTTAATTTCAGTGCCAATCAACATAGTTTTTGGAATTATTGCAAGCTGGGCGATTGCGAAATTTGAATTCGTGGGTAAGCAATTATTAATCACTTTTATTGATTTGCCATTCTCAGTTTCACCAGTAATTTCAGGTGTGATATATGTTTTATTATTCGGTGCGCATTCAGTGTTTGGTGAGTGGCTGATTGAAAATGACTTTAGAATAATTTTTGCTCTACCGGGTTTGGTTATCGCAACAATATTTGTAACATTCCCTTTTGTTGCGCGTGAGTTAATTCCGCTAATGCAAGAACAAGGAACAGAAGAAGAAGAAGCCTCAATTCTGCTAGGTGCATCAGGCTTGCAAACATTTTTCAAAATAACTCTGCCAAATATTAAATGGGGCTTACTTTATGGAGTTCTGCTCTGCAATGCTCGTGCGATGGGTGAATTTGGAGCAGTTTCAGTGGTTTCTGGGCATATTAAAGGCAAAACAACTACAATCCCACTTTATGTAGAAATTTTATATAATGAATATAATTTTGTGGCAGCTTTTGCGGTTGCTTCAATCTTAACATTACTTGCCCTCGTTACTCTTGTTCTAAAATTCCTTCTTGAAGGAAAATATGAAAGAGCAACTAATAAGCATTAATTAACCTCTGTCATTCTGAGCGTAGCGAAGAATCTGGATCTTTCGCTTCGCTCAAGATGACAATAAAAATAAATAATTTATGAGCATAGTTGTTAAATCAGTTAGCAAAAAATTTAAGAATAATTTTGTTGCACTTGATAATGTAACCTTAAAAGTTGAACCGGGTGAGTTGGTTGCTTTGCTAGGGCCTTCTGGTTCTGGTAAAACTACATTGCTTCGCATTATTTCTGGGCTAGAATTTCCTGATTTCGGCTCAGTAATACTTGATGGTAAAGAGGCTCATGATCAATCAGTTAAAGAAAGAAATGTCGGCTTTGTATTCCAGCATTACGCACTTTTCAAGCATATGACCGTTTTTGAAAATGTCGCATTTGGCCTTTCTGTTAAACCTAAAAAAGAGCGTCTTTCTAAAGAAGAAATTCAAGAAAAAGTTTTATCGCTTCTAAAACTCGTTCACCTTGATGCCTTCCACGATAGATACCCAAGCCAACTTTCAGGCGGGCAAAGGCAGAGGGTTGCTTTAGCTCGTGCTTTAGCGGTTGAGCCAAAAGTTCTTCTGCTTGATGAACCATTTGGCGCGTTAGATGCAAAAGTTCGTAAAGAGCTTCGCAGATGGATGAGAAAACTTCACGATGAAATCCATATTACTTCAGTTTTTGTAACTCACGATCAAGAAGAAGCAATGGAAGTTGCTGATAAAATAGTTGTGATGAACAAAGGCAGAATTGAGCAAGTTGGCTCTCCAGAAGAAGTTTATAATAACCCAGCAAACTCATTTGTTTATGATTTCTTAGGTAATTATAATGAATTTACAGGCTGGAAAGATGATGAAGGAAATATTCATTTTCTTGATAGTGAAGTTAAAAAATCAACTATTGTAATTGAGGAATCAACCACAAAAAATATCATAGATTTTATATCTAAAAAAGTTTTTGGCAAAAAAGAAGATGAAATTATCGTTGAGACAAAAATTGCCTCAAAGCCTAAGCCTAAAAATATTAAAGAAATAAAAATTTATTGCAGGCCGCATGAGCTTTTTGTTAGCAAAATTAAAGCACCAGAGGAATATATTAAGGCAAAAATTACGCATATTAACAAAGCTGGCTCAATGATAAAACTTGAGATGGAAGATAAAGCAGGTAAACTTTTATTCGCTGAAATTGGTCGTCAAGTTCAAGAAGATGAAAATTTCAACAAGGGTGATGAAGTTTATCTCTACCCAAAAAATATAAAAATCTTTAATCAATAGCTACACCTTGATTTTGAAAAAATTATTTACATAAAAATTTTAGTAATTATAAGTTTTTTGAGATTGTAAGCCATTTTGAAAAATCGCAATGCTTACATATTGTTGATATTCTCTTTCTTATTGCTTTTGCAATGGGGGGTTAGCTCAGTGGTTAGAGCAGGGCGCTCATAACGCCTTGGTCGGGGGTTCAAATCCCTCACCCCCCACCATTTTACATTAATTTTTTGAAAACTGGGTGCAATTCAAAAGACTCACAATTTGATATTATTTATCTAAATGCTTTTCGAGACTTTACTATTTCTATTTTAGAAAAATCATATCCATATTCATAAAGCCAGTTTTTAATTTTTTGTTCTGTTTCATCAAATCTTAATAATGGACCAACATAGATTTTTTCTATAAAATCTTTTTCAAATTTATGTTCATAAAAGTATCTTTGTTTAACTTCGTTTTGTTTTAGTAATTCTGGGAAATTAAATTTATTACAGTTAGGCTTATAATCATAGTCCAGCTTTATATTCTTTTCAAATTCCTTATGATTATTTGTATCAAATGTATAAACTAATCTAAATTCATTTTCACTTTCGAAATCCGGATGTTTATTGAAGTGAAATGTTCCTGTAATGTATGTCATTATAGTTGACATTATAGTCGCATAATTTTCTTTATTATTTAATTTTGAATAATTATCTATTTCTGCAAACCATTCCTTAAAATAACTTTCTAAATATTCCTTTTCATAAAGAACTCTAGTAATCTGAAAATATTGTTGTTTGTAGTCAATTTCTTCTATTTTTTTTATCCCATTTTTAAAACCAATGCTTACGCCTTTTGCATTATCACCATAATATCTCCACAAAGGAAGATAATCTGGATTTTCGCAGGCTGATAAAATAAAGTAATTATAATAAGATTTTTTCTCCATTGGCTGATTTAAAACTGCACTAGGCAAGTTTTCGTATAATCCACAAAATTTTATAAAATTATTTTCTAACTTTTTTACTTCTTCGAGAATTTTAGAATTTTTTATTAAAGTATTATCTTTTTCAATTAGGTTATAAAAAACCTTTTTAGCGTAGTAAATTTCATTAGGATCATTCATGGTAAAAGCATCATAAAGCCTAAAAGTTCCAGAACTTAAAATCTTTTCAAGAGTATCTAGTTTGGTATAATGATACAGAGTTTTATTTCCAGATTCGCTTGGAAATTTACTATAAAATAACTTTTCTAGTTTATTATCTAGCTCCTCCAAATTCTTATTTATTTTCAAATTTTCCATCAGAGGTTCCCACTAATTTCCTCCAAGCTAAACCTCTTCTCTTTTAGCTCTTTGATTTTTTTTATTCGCTCTATCATTTCAACAGAGTACATTTGATAGCCACTCGGTGTTATTTCTGATACTTCCAGTAATCCTGCTTTAGTCCAGTGACGAATTGTTGAGTTGGTTTCACCTACCTTTTTTGCTAACTCACCTATTTTTAATAATTTATCATCGTTATTATTTTCAATATTATCATCTTCACCTTTTACTGCTTTTAAGTAAATATCTAATGATCTATCAACTGCTTTTGAAATTATTTTATAATAATTATTTTTTGAATCACCTTCACCATTTACCAACTGGGCTTTTTCAAGTGAGTTGATATATTTCAACCTATCTTGCTTACGAATAATTGCAGGTGGATAGCCATACATCATCAATATCATATTCATTAGCAACCTTGCAGTCCTACCATTTCCATCTGTAAATGGATGAATAGTTACCAATCTATAATGAGCTTCTGTTGCAATTTCTACTGGGTGAATTTTTTGTTTTGTTTGTAGCCAAATTTCAAATTGCTTCATTAAATTAGCAACTTTAATTGGGTTAGGCAAAATTACCGCCGAACCTGAAATTCTAACTGGAACATTTCTAAAATTACCCGCATTGTAATCATCAATTCCTTTCAATATTACTTCATGTATTTTTAAAATATCTTTTACAGTTATATCAGTGGGTTTTCTTTTTATTTGCTGTTTTACCCAATCTAATGCAGATGCGTGATTAGTTGCTTCCAGATGTTCCACTAAAGATTTACCGCCGACTGTTAAACCCTTTTCAACTACCAATGCAGTTTCAGCACGAGTAAGAGTGTTCCCCTCTATAGCGTTACTGGTATAGGTTAATTCAACACGAAACCACTCATCTAAATTTTTAAGCAAAGAAGCATCAAGTGGTCTTAATTTGTCCAGCTGAGTTTTCTTTAATGTAAGGTTTTCATATTTCATATATAAACCATAAACTATAACCTTACACTTTACAATATAATTTATTTTGCTTCTAAAAACTAAATTAGTGATTGAAATTGCTCAATTTTTTGGTATAATACTTACCTCAAACAATTGATAACCCTCTGTTTTTTAACAAGTTTATAGGTTTTATGGAAGAAGAAAGGAAGATTCGTCAAAAAATTGCTCTATTGCAAGATGAACATAGAAGTTTAGATTTCAAAATTGCAACCCTCGCAATTAATATGCTAGAAGCCCAAAGGCTTAAAAGGCAAAAATTATCTCTAAAAGATGAGATTTCAAGGCTTTCCTCAATGTTGCACCCTGATATTGTAGCTTAAATCATCAGAAAAACTCTCATGACAAAAAATAATAAAACTCAGAATAAACCTCTAATTTCTATAATTATGGGTAGTAAAAGTGATTTTGAAACAATGTCTTTTGCTTGCAATACCCTAGATGAATTTGGGGTGAGTTATGAAACGCTTATAATTTCTGCACATCGCACACCAGATAGAATGTTCAAATTCGCTAAAGATGCTGAAGGCAGAGGAATTAAAATAATTATCGCAGGTGCAGGCGGTGCAGCACATTTACCTGGAATGGTGGCTTCAATTTCAAATTTGCCAGTACTAGGTGTACCTGTCAAAAGTAAAGCCCTGAAAGGTATGGATAGCCTACTTTCAATAGTGCAGATGCCAGCTGGTATTCCAGTTGGAACGCTTGCAATCGGTGAAGCTGGTGCAAAAAATGCGGCACTATTAGCACTTAGGATTCTTGCAACGCAAGATAAAATAATCGCAAAAAAACTTGCAGATTTTCATAAAAAACAAACTGCTTCTATAGGGCTAAAACCATAGTTTTGTATGTTTCAAGAGCAGTTTAGAATTGAAGAGTTAAAAGCACTAATTAAGCATCACAACAAAAAATATTATCAAGAAGAAAAGCCTGAAATTTCTGATGCGGATTATGATAAGTTAATGCAGGAATTACAAGCTTTAGAGCAGAAATTTCCTAACTTACTAACGCCTGATAGCCCCACCCAAAAAGTTGGTTACAAACCGCTAGAAAAATTTGAAAAAGTGAAACATTCAAAACCTATGCTTTCACTAAG
Source organism: Rickettsiales bacterium (assembly GCA_033762595.1). Classification (NCBI taxonomy): domain Bacteria; kingdom Pseudomonadati; phylum Pseudomonadota; class Alphaproteobacteria; order Rickettsiales; species Rickettsiales bacterium. Next base: position 8,004 of record JANRLM010000075.1, on the reverse strand, counting down.
TAATGCTTTTTCAATGGAAGATATTTCTGATTTTTTAACTCGCATAAAGAGATTTTTGGTCGTTTCTGAAGAAGAAAGTTTTAATTTGGATTTGTTCTGTGAGCCAAAAATTGATGGGCTTTCTTTCACCGCAAGATATGAAAATGGAGAGCTTGTAATGGCGGCAACCCGAGGTGATGGCGAGGAAGGTGAAAATATTACGCAGAATATTAAAACTATAAAATCTTTGCCAAAAATTTTAACTGGTGATGTGCCGAAAATTTTGGAAATTAGAGGTGAAATTTATCTAAGCCATAAAGAATTTGAGCGTATAAATAATGAACGAAGCGAGGCAGGTGAAGAGCTTTTTGCCAACCCTAGAAATTGTGCTTCTGGTAGTTTGCGTCAGCTAGATGCGAATATTACAGCAAGCAGAAATCTGCAATATTTCGCTTATGGTTGGGGTGAAGTTTCAGAGCAAAAATGGCAAACGCAGGAAGAGGCTTTTTTATATTTCAAATCGCTTGGATTTGTTGTGAATCCAATGTCTCAGCTATGTAAAAATATAAAAGAAATTGAAGATTTTTATAATAATTTTTACTCAAAAAGAGCTGAGCTTGAATATGATATTGATGGGTTGGTTTATAAAATAAATTCTTGCGAGTTACAGGAAAGGCTAGGTTTTATCGCACGCTCGCCAAGATGGGCGATTGCTCATAAATTTCCAGCAGAGCAAGCTGAAACCATCATTGAGAATATAACAATTCAAGTTGGGCGAACTGGAGCTTTAACACCAGTTGCGGAGCTTAAGCCAATTAATATTGGTGGCGTGATTGTTAAGCGTGCGACACTTCATAATAAAGATGAAATTAATCGCAAAGATATTAGAATTGGTGATTATGTTATTGTGCAAAGGGCGGGCGATGTTATTCCTCAGATTGTAAAAGTTATCACTGAAAAGCGTGATATTCTTTCAAGTAAAATCTTTGAATTTCCTTCGCATTGCCCTGTGTGCAACTCGGTTGCGATTCGTGAAAATGATGATGCGGTTACTAGATGCACTGGCGGAATTTCTTGCGAGGCACAGGCGGTTGAATATCTAAAATATTTTGTTGCGAGAGACGCATTTGATATTGAGGGGCTTGGAAAACGCCAGATTGAAGAGTTTTATCAAAAAGATTTTATCAAAACCCCTGCTGATATTTTTACTCTTGAGGAAAGAAATAACATTTTGCAAATTGAAAATATAGAAGGCTACGGCAAAATTTCAGTGCAGAAATTATTTAATGCTATCAAAAATCGCAGAAAGATTGAGCTTGCAAGATTTATATATTCGCTTGGAATCAGACATATTGGGCAGGAAAACGCAAAATTACTCGCTAAAAACTACATTTCATTTCAAGAATTTTATCGCAAAATTATCAATATTTGCAACCAAGAAAATGGCTTTGAAAATTCGCCAGAATTTATGGAATTACTTGCGATTGATGGTCTTGGTGAGAAGATTATAAAATCTATAATTTTATATTTTTCAAACGAAAAACATCGTGCGATTATTCAAGATTTGTTGAAATACATAGAGGTTGAAGATTATAAAGAATCGCAAAAAATCAACTCAGCTTTTATAGGAAAATCTATAATTTTCACAGGCACACTTGAAAAATTGACAAGGGTGGAAGCCAAAGCCAAGGCAGAGCTTGCGGGGGCGAAAGTTGCCTCTTCCATTTCCGCTAAAACTGACTATTTAATTGCAGGAGCTGATGCAGGAAGCAAACTAAATAAAGCCAAAGAATTAAATGTGAAAATCATCTCAGAAGATGAATTTTTGCTGATGTTAGAAAATAATTTATGAACCGATTTGTTAAAGATAAGCCAAAATCTGAAACTCGTATAGTTGTTGCGATGAGTGGCGGTGTGGATAGCTCAACGGCAGCAGCCCTTATGCACGAGGAAGGTTATGAAGTTATTGGCATTACGCTTCAGCTATATGATTATGGCAAGGCCGTTGGCAAGAAAAATGCTTGTTGTGCAGGGCAAGATATTGAGGATGCACGGAATGTCTGCGATAAACTTGGCATTCCGCATTATGTTTTGAATTATGAATCAATCTTCAAAGAAAGTGTAATGGAAGATTTTGCCGATAGTTATTTACGAGGCGAAACGCCAATTCCTTGCGTTAGATGCAATCAATCAGTTAAGTTTAGAGATTTATTCAAAGTAGCAAAAGATTTAGGCGCAGATGCACTCGTTACAGGGCATTATATCCGCAGAATTGCTGGCGAAAATGGTGCAGAACTTCACAATGCAATAGATGCGAATAAAGATCAATCATATTTTCTATTTGCAACAACTCGTGAGCAGCTTGAATATATTCACTTTCCACTAGGTGATATGACGAAAGCTGAAACTAGAAATCACGCAATTAGATTTGGTTTGGCGGTTGCTGATAAGCCTGATTCTCAAGATATTTGCTTTGTTCCGAATGGAAATTATGCAAGCGTGGTTGAAAAACTCCGCCCTTACGCCCTAGACCCAGGGGAAATTGTTCATATAAATGGCGAAGTTTTGGGAATGCATAGCGGAATTATAAATTTCACCAGAGGGCAACGCAAAGGCATAGGAGGCGGCAATAAAGAGCCACTTTATGTTATCAAAATTGAACCTGAAACCAAGCGAGTTATTGTTGGTGAAGAAAAATATCTTTTTGAAAATTCTCTTAAAATTAAAGAGCTAAATTGGCTTGGTGATGTTGATGAATACGGCACGCCAATTATACCTGAAGAAGGCTTGAATGTTGAGGTTAAACTCCGCTCACTTTCAAAACGCAAGCCCGCAAAACTCAAAATTCTTGATGAAAAAGGTAATTGTGAAATCCTGCTTGCTGAAGAAGAAAGGGCAATAACCGCCGGCCAAGCCTGTGTTTTTTACCAAGATACCCGAGTTCTAGGTGGTGGGTGGATAGTTTCTAACTTAGCCTAAACCTTATCAGATGAAATTCTCTTTTGTTCTTCTGTGATTGGTGTGGTTGAACCGCCAACAATCCTCTCGCAAGTGCCTTTTGGAAGCAAAACCCATTCTTTGCCGTCTGAATCTTTTTTCGCATATCCTGCACAGGAGTGTGAGCCATCAGCCGCTGCACAATCATTTTTACTGGCTTTTACGATGCCATAGCATTTTTCTTTCTCCGCCATTGGTTTGTTCATCGCATCATTACTTTGTGCTAAACTTGAGCTATTAGAAGCTAAAAACAACAAACCACTTAAATAAATTAATTTCTTATTGCTCATTTTCACCTCATAAATTAGATTTATTGCAAAATCATATAAGATTTATGACAATTTCTCAAATTCTTAATTCATCGTTAGCATTAATTTTTGTGCTATGTTTAATTGGCATTGTATCAGTGCTACTAAGAAAATATCTCTTAAAAGAAAATTATTTGGGCAAAAATTCAGATAAAAGATTATCAGTTTCAGAAAGCCTAATGCTTGACCAAAAAAGGAAGTTAGTGCTTGTAAAAAGAGATGAAAAAGAGCATCTAATTTTAGTTTCAACTGATGATAATATAATTATTGAAAAAGATATTATTAAAGAGGATACAAAAGAAAATAATTGATGATTGAACTCTAAACATAGGTTGTATAAATTTTTTCTCCCCCTGTTTACGGGGGGAGATTAAGGGGGGCTAGAGTTAGTGTAAGAGTCAGGTTGTTAGATTTAATATATTTTTACAGCTAACCACTTCTAATTAGCCCCCACCCTAACCCTCCCCCGTAAACAGGGGAGGGGATAAAGAGCAAATTTTTTTAACTAAACATAAAATGCATAAAATTTTCAAAATATCTTTTGCTATTTTACTTTTTACGATTGGAATTTTTGCTTTGAATTTTGATGTTTTTGCACAAAATATCTCAGTTGATTTAGGAAATCCAAAAGGTGGAAGCTCCGCAGAAACAATATTCAGATTATTTGTAATCCTAACAATTCTAAGCCTTGCCCCTTCAATTTTGATGATGGTTACAAGTTTCACAAGAATTATAGTGGTGCTATCACTACTTAGAAGTGCAATTGGTATTCAGCAAACCCCACCGAATGTAGTGCTTATAAGTTTAGCGATGTTCCTAACTTTTTTCATAATGCAGCCGGTTTTTAATAAATCTTATGATGAAGGCATAAAGCCATTAATTGAAAATAAAATTGAAGAGGTGGAAGCGATGAAAAAAATCGCTGAACCCTTCAGGGAATTTATGCTTAAGCACGTTAGGGAAGATGATTTAGAAATGTTTGAGGAGATTTCTAAGCAATCAGAAGGCAAAGAAAGTAAATCCGAAAAAGTAAAAGGTGAGGAAATGGTTGAATATAAAGCATTAATCCCAGCCTTTATGATTAGTGAGTTAAGGCGGGCTTTTGAAATTGGTTTTTTAATGTTCATTCCGTTTTTAATAATTGATATGGCAATTGCCTCAATTTTAATGAGTATGGGTATGATGATGTTGCCACCAGTTCTGATTTCCTTGCCGTTTAAGATTATATTTTTTGTAATTATTGATGGCTGGGCAATGCTTAGTGAAAGCCTTATTCGCAGTTTTCAATAAAATATATGAAAAGAAATCTTGCAAAAATTCCTTCAAATTTAGAGCAGAATTTTGAAGTTCAATATAATGCAAAACTTCCTGAATTTAGTAATGAATTTTGCGAAGCTTTTGAGTGCAAACATAAGAACTCAAAAGATTTGAACGAAAAGCTTTATGCACTTATTTTCAATAAAGATTTCCCTGTAAATATTGATACACTGATTCTGCTTAAAGAAATTAAAGCCTCTATAGTGCAGGAATTAGTTGATTTTGGCAAAATCAAAAACTCTTTAGGTAAAGAGGTTCTAGCTGCAATTTTCAAAAGGCCAAAAGGTGTAACTCTTAGAAAATTTCTTTATGATAGAAAGGAAATTAGCGATGTTATAGTTACATCAAATTTATTAAGTCAGTTGATTTTAGCTATAAATATTCTGCATAAAAATAATTTAGCACATAACGCAATAAATTTAGATAATATTTATATTGAAACTGAAGGTTTGAACCTTACTTTGAAGGAGTCAACATCACAATATTCAGGGTTTTATCAGCCTGCAATTTACGAAACTTATGAAAGGATTTCCTGTCATAAAGCGGGTAAAAAGCCCAATGATTTCTCTGCTGATTATTATGCTTTGGGGGTAGTGCTTGCTTGTCTTTTACTAGGTGAGGAAGTTTTTGAAGGAATGCCAGATGATATTGTTGCAAAAATTAAGTTTGAAAATGGCTCTTATGATAGCTTTATCGGAATTTTGAATAGTAAAAAGCAGGTGAAAATATCAGTAAAAAATGAAACTTTACTCAAAGCGTTGCTTCACGATAAGGACTTAGATAGATGGGGGATTGATGAAATAAATAAATGGCAGAAGAAAGAAGTTTCAAATCTTAATATTTCTCGTGTTCATAGGCAATCATCTAATGGATATATTTTTGATGATAGAGAATTTTTTAGCCCAAAATATCTTGCCTATGAAATTCAAAAAAATTGGGCTTTAGCAAAGAAAAATCTTAGAATTCCAGATTTATCAAGGTGGCTTTCTTTTACTTCAAAATTGCCAGATGTTGAAAGAAAATTTTTCTTAATGACAAGCGGTTGGCAAAGTGAGGTAATAATTCCAGATGAAAAATTATCTAGAATTATAAATTTACTTGATGATGATGGGCCAATTAGAATGAGGGAAACTTGCTTTCACCCAATCGCAACGGGAAATATCTTTGCTTATTTTACAGCGATTGGTAATAAAGAAGGTTTGGAAGATATCGCTTCAATTATGGATTTAGGGCTTCTTGAGGCTTGGATTTCTCAGCAGGATAATCAAGAGGAATATAAGCCGATAAATCTAGGTTGGAATCCTAAAAAAATTAAGCATTACCTTAGAAAAAAAGAAGTTGGTTTTGGGTTTGATAGATGCGTTTATGAGATGAATAAATATCTCGCTTGCAAAAGCCCGCTTGTTGCAAATTTTTACTGCACAAGCCTTGAAGAAATTTTGATGGATATTGAGAGGGCAAAATTATCAGCAAACGATAATTTAGATACGAATATTATGGCGTTTCTTGCCTTTCAATGTGAAGTTGAGGATACAATAAAAATAAAAAATCTATCGCAATTTTCAGATATTGGTAATTTAGATGAATTAAGGCTTTGTGCGTTATTTTCTCTCGCTCAGGTTATTTCTGGTTTGGATTCTTTACCGAATTTAACAAGGTGGCTAAGAGAAAAATTGAGTGTTTTTATCTCAAAAATAAAATCCAATAAAATTAGAGATCAATTTGAAGAAAGCATAAATAAAAGCGTTGCGACAGGTAATATCGCAAAATTATTTGCTGTTGTAACAGATGCAAAACTTATTAAGAAAGATAAAGCTGGTTTTTCAAACGCGAAGAAGAAATTTAAGATATTAAATTTTCAAATTTTTAGGCTTAAATCTAAGGCGAATCTTGATCAAATTTCATATAAACTAGGCTTGAAAGCCGCACTTATATTCTCTTATCTAATCTCAGCGGTTTCAGTTCTAACCGTTATGCTTTTAACGGTGAAGTGAATCAACCTGAGAAAGGAAAAAGTTTTAGTTACTCCGCATGCCTAAATTTGTATGAATTATTGAGCCGTTTATGATTGGGTTTTTAGAACAGAATAATATTGTTTCTGCAATTTCTTTAGGTGAAATAAGCCTGCCGAACGAAACCTTTTCCTTAACAAAACTATCAAGAAAATTTTTATCAGGAAAAACTTCACTTAGCATTTGAGTATCAGTAAAACCAGGGCAAATTAAGCAAGTATGGATTTCTTTACCAAATAAATCTTGCGTTAAAGATTTCATAATTGCGGCTTGGCTATGCTTGGTTAGCATATAAGAAAGTGAATTTGGAACTGCCACTTCAGATAAAGTTGAACCGATAAAAATAACTGAAGAATTTTTTGGAAATAAAGGTAATAAAATTCTATTAATCTCAATTTGACTTGCAACATTTACCTTAAAAATATAATCAAGATTTTCTTGATTTATGTTTTCAAAATTATCTCTGAGCGATACAGAAGCGTTATGAATTAGGCAGATTGATTCATATTCTTTAATTTCATTTTTAATTAAATTACAGCCAGAATTAACGCTTTCAATTTTAGATAAATCAACTTTAATATTTTTTACATTATTTAGTTTACATTCACCGCGAGCTAAATTTATTAGATCAAAATTGTTTTCTTGAAATAATTTTGCAATCTCAAAACCAATACCTCTACTTGCACCAGTTATTATAGCTAATCTTTTGTTCTTTCCCATTTAGCAACCCCACATTGACCTGGCCCAGAAAAAATCTTGATTGCACAAGATGAAATATCTGGAAATTGGCTAATAAAGCTTTTCTTAAACTCTTCTAAAAAATAGTGAGATAAATCTTCCACTGAAACATTTTCAACTGGAAGAATTTTTACATCTCTGTGTAAAAATGGAATTTTCTCACCATTAAAATAAACATAAATATAATCAGTTTCTTTAACAATTTTAATTAATTTTGAGTAAGCCGGCAGAAGCATATATTCATTATGCTCTTTACACATTTTTTCTATATGCTTTTTTGCAATTCCATAATCAAAAACTAGGCCGTTTTCCTTAATTTCGCAGTCAAAAATCACATGAACATTAAAATTATGGCCGTGCAAATTTTCTCTTTCAGTAGCTGAAAATATTGTAAAATGCCCAGCGGAGAACTTAAAGCTCTCTTTATAAAGCTCAATAGTAGTAAATTTTGCCATTTTACTTAGATTTTTGTTTAGATTCTTATAGGCTTTAGCTTCTATTAATGCAATTATTTTATGCTGCGATTGATTCGTGAGGTTCAGCATCAGAGCCGAAATCATCATACATTGTCATTAGCGGTGCTTCATCAACTAAAATAGTTTCATCAAATGGTTTGAAGCCATTGAAATTAGTTGCCATTGTTCTGCCATAAG